>NZ_JAOECR010000020.1:0-76982 GCF_029836955.1 Stenotrophomonas sp. GD04054
CATCGCGCATCGCACGAACAGCAGCCAAGCATGGACTCGGTGCTACAGGCCATCAGGCAACAAAAAAAAAACCGGCTTTCACCGGGGGTTCTTCGTTTCAACGGGTTGCCGGCCAGCGGCCGGCACTACCATGCGTCGTCGGCCCACAAAAAAACCCCCGGCGCGAGCCGGGGGCTTTTCGTTACCGCATCAGGCGGCGACCGTCTTGGCCACGTCCTGGTATTCCTCGATCTGGTCGAAGTTCATGTAGCGGTAGATCTCCGCACCATTGGCGTTGATCACGCCGATGTCCGCCATGTACTCCTCCTTGGTCGGGATGCGGCCCAGGCGCGAGCAGATCGCCGCCAGTTCCGCCGAACCCAGGTACACGTTGGTGTTGCGGCCCAGGCGGTTCGGGAAGTTGCGGGTCGAGGTCGACATCGCGGTGGAGCCTTCGCGGATCTGCGCCTGGTTGCCCATGCACAGCGAGCAGCCCGGCATTTCCATGCGTGCACCGGTGGCGCCGAAGGTGCCGTATACGCCTTCCTTGGTCAGCTCCGAGGCATCCATCTTGGTCGGCGGGGCCACCCACAGGCGGGTCGGCAGGTCACGCTTGCCTTCCAGCAGCTTCGCAGCGGCTCGGAAGTGACCGATGTTGGTCATGCACGAACCGATGAACACTTCGTCGATCTTGGCGCCGGCCACTTCGGACAGGGTCTTCACGTCGTCCGGGTCGTTCGGGCAAGCCACGATCGGCTCGTGGATGTCGGCCAGGTCGATCTCGATGACGGCGGCGTATTCGGCGTCGGCATCCGGCTCCAGCAGCTCCGGGTTGGCCAGCCACGCTTCCATCTTCTCGATACGGCGCTGCAGCGAACGCGGATCCTGGTAACCCTCGGCAATCATCCACTTCAGCAGGGTGATGTTGCTGTTGAGGTACTCGATGATCGGCTCCTTGTTCAAGCGCACCGAGCAACCGGCCGCCGAACGCTCGGCCGAGGCGTCGGACAGCTCGAACGCCTGTTCGACCTTCAGCTCCGGCAGGCCTTCGATTTCCAGGATGCGACCGGAGAAGATGTTCTTCTTGCCAGCCTTGGCCACGGTCAGCAGGCCCGACTTGATCGCGTACAGCGGGATCGCGTTGACCAGGTCACGCAGGGTCACGCCCGGCTGCATCTTGCCCTTGAAGCGCACCAGCACCGACTCCGGCATGTCCAGCGGCATCACGCCGGTGGCAGCGGCGAAGGCGACCAGGCCCGAACCGGCCGGGAACGAAATGCCGACCGGGAAACGGGTGTGCGAGTCACCACCGGTACCGACGGTATCCGGCAGCAGCATGCGGTTGAGCCAGCTGTGGATCACGCCGTCGCCGGGGCGCAGCGAGACGCCGCCACGGGTGGAGATGAACTCCGGCAGGGTGTGGTGGGTCTTCACGTCCACCGGCTTCGGGTAAGCGGCGGTGTGGCAGAACGACTGCATCACCAGGTCGGCCGAGAAGCCCAGGCAGGCCAGGTCCTTCAGCTCGTCACGGGTCATCGGGCCGGTGGTGTCCTGCGAGCCGACCGAGGTCATCTTCGGTTCGCAGTAGGTGCCCGGGCGCATGCCCTGGCCTTCCGGCAGGCCACAGGCGCGGCCGACCATCTTCTGCGCCAGCGAGAAGCCCTTGCCGGTATCGACCGGCTGCACCGGCAGGCGGAACAGGTCGGTCGGGGCCAGGCCCAGCGCTTCACGCGCCTTGCCGGTCAGGCCACGGCCGATGATCAGCGGAATGCGGCCACCGGCGCGCACTTCGTCGAACAGCACTTCGGACTTGACCTGGAACTCGGCGATCACTTCACCGTTCTTCAGCGCCTTGCCTTCGTACGGACGCAGCTCGACCACATCGCCGTGCTCCATCTTCGACACGTCCAGCTCGATCGGCAGTGCGCCGGCATCTTCCATGGTGTTGTAGAAGATCGGGGCGATCTTCGAACCCAGGCAGACGCCACCGGCGCGCTTGTTCGGGATGAACGGAATGTCATCGCCGGTCCACCACAGCACGCTGTTGGTGGCCGACTTGCGCGAGGAACCGGTGCCGACCACGTCGCCCACGTAGGCGACCAGGTGACCCTTGTCCTTCAGCGACAGGATCTGCTGGATCGGGCCGCGCTTGCCGTCTTCTTCCGGGGTGAACGGCGCGTCGTCGCGCTTGTTCTTCAGCATCGCCAGGGCGTGCATCGGGATGTCCGGGCGGGTGGTCGCGTCCGGCGCCGGCGACAGGTCGTCGGTGTTGGTTTCGCCCGGCACCTTGAACACGGTGACGGTCAGGCTCTGCGGCACTTCCGGGTTGCTGGTGAACCACTCGGCGTCGGCCCAGCTCTGCAGCACGGCCTGGGCGTTGGCGTTGCCGGCCTTGGCCTTTTCCTGCACATCGTGGAAGGCATCGAACACCAGCAGGGTCTTCTTCAGACCGTTGGCGGCGATGGTGCCGACGCTGGCGTCGTCCAGCAGCTGCACCAACGGGGCAACGTTGTAACCGCCGAGCATGGTGCCCAGCAGTTCGGTGGCGCGCTCGCGGCTGATCAGCGGGTTCTGCTCGCTGCCCAGGGCGATCGCCGCCAGGTACGAGGCCTTGACCTTGGCCGCGTCGTCGACGCCGGCCGGCACGCGGTGGGTCAGCAGGTCGAGCAGGAACTCGGCCTCGCCCTGCGGCGGGTTCTTCAGCAGTTCGATGACATCGGCCGTCTGCTGCGCGCTCAGCGGCAGCGGCGGGATGCCAAGCGCAGCGCGCTCGGCGACGTGGTGGCGGTAGGCTTCCAACATGACAACTCCCGGGTAATGCGTAGGTTGAAAAAACAAAGTGGGCTCAGGCTTGCGGCACGATCAGCTTCAGGCCCTTGAAGTAGTCGCGGTAAAACGTGTCGTTCCAGGTGATCAGGCCATCGCACTGCAACAGTGCGTGGGCTCCGACCATGAATTCGTCCAGGCTGCGGCGGCTGCCGCTGCGCTGACGGTGGCGACGGTGCATCTCGCCGGCACGCAGCGCCGACTTGGCTTCCATCGGATTGAAGTGCACGCCCATTTCTTCCAGCGCTTCGAGCACCTCGGCACCGCCACGCAGCGATGCGCAGACCTCGGCCAGGGTCGCGCCGCAGACCACCACGCGGCCACCGACCAGGCTCTGCCTGAGGATGGCTTCCACGGCATCGGCCTGCGGACCATTGCTGAGCAGCTCGACCAGCACCGGAGAGTCGACGGCGATCATCACGGCTTATTCCTCGTCACGCACCGCGCGTACCGCTGCGTCGGACGATTCGAAACCGTCCAGCGCGAACTTGCCGCGCGCCCGTGAAATGGCATCGTCAACACTCTTGCGCAGGATGATGCGGCTGCCGTCCAGTTCGACCTTCAGCAGCGTGCCCTTGGTCAGGCCGAGGGCATCACGCACCGCCTTGGGCAGGGTGATCTGTCCGCGTTCTGCAACAGTGGCTTCCATCGGTAGGCCCTCCAGAGTATGCACAAATTATACATACTTCCCCGGGCATACTTCCACCCTGAACAGGACCGGCACCCCGCCAGCCCTTGCCTCGCAAAGGATCGGCCACAAACGTGACATACGCCATACACCTTCCCCTGTAGTCTGGAACCGATGCCGCAGGCCGGAACCCGGCCCGGATGAATCCATTCAGTCTGGGGTTCATACTGGGACCACCGGGGCCGTCAGGCCCGCGGCGACCGCAAGCAGGTCCGCCCATGCGCGGGCCACTGCAAGCCATCCGCAAGAAGGAGTTACCCCGCATGAGCGATTCGTTCTCCACCCGCAGCCAGCTGAATGTCGGCGGCAAGACCTACGACTACTTCAGCCTGCCCACGCTGGGCCAGCGCTTCGATATCTCCCACCTGCCCTACTCGATGAAGATCCTGCTGGAGAACCTGCTCCGGCACGAGGACGGCGGCATCACCGTCGGCAAGGACCACATCGAAGCCGTGGCCCGCTGGAACCCGGCGGCCGAGCCGGACACCGAAATCGCCTTCATGCCGGCGCGCGTGGTCCTGCAGGACTTCACCGGCGTGCCCTGCGTGGTCGACCTCGCCGCAATGCGCGACGCGGTGGTCAAGCTCGGCGGCTCGCCTGAGCAGATCAACCCGCAGATTCCCTCCGAACTGGTCATCGACCACTCGGTGCAGGTCGACGTGTTCGGCAAGCCGGACGCGCTGGACCTCAACGGCAAGATCGAGTTCCAGCGCAACCAGGAACGCTACGGCTTCCTGCGCTGGGGCCAGAAGGCCTTCGACAACTTCAAGGTAGTGCCGCCGAACACCGGCATCGTCCACCAGGTGAACCTGGAGAACCTGGCCCGCGTGGTGATGACGGCGGACAAGGACGGCAAGGCGGTCGCCTACCCCGATACCGTGTTCGGTACCGACAGCCACACCACCATGATCAACGGCATCGGCGTGCTGGGCTGGGGCGTGGGCGGCATCGAAGCGGAGGCGGCCATGCTAGGCCAGCCGTCGTCGATGCTGATCCCGCAGGTGGTCGGCTTCAAGCTGACCGGCAAGCTGCCCGAGGGCGCCACCGCCACCGACCTGGTGCTGACCGTCACCCAGATGCTGCGCAAGCAGGGCGTCGTCGGCAAGTTCGTCGAGTTCTACGGTGACGGCCTGCAGCACCTGCCGCTGGCCGACCGTGCCACCATCGGCAACATGGCGCCGGAATACGGCGCCACCTGCGGCATCTTCCCGATCGACGCCGAGTCGCTGAACTACCTGCGCCTGTCCGGCCGCAGCGAAGAGCAGATCGATCTGGTCGAAGCCTATGCCAAGGCGCAGGGCCTGTGGCACGAACCGGGCAGCCCGCACGCGCAGTACAGCACCACGCTGGAACTGGACATGGGCACGGTGAAGCCGTCGCTGGCCGGCCCGAAGCGTCCGCAGGACCGCGTGCTGCTGGAAGACGTGCAGAAGAACTACCGCGAAGCCCTGGTTGGCCTGACCACCAACCGTGACAAGCGCAGCGACGATGTCTCCTCGTTCGTCAACGAAGGCGGCGGTGCCGCGGTCGGCAACGAGCAGCTGGCAAAGGGCTACGCCGACATCGAAACCGAAGGCCGCAAGGTCCGCCTGAAGGACGGCGCGGTGGTCATCGCGGCCATCACCTCGTGCACCAACACCTCCAACCCGGCGGTGATGATCGGCGCCGGCCTGCTGGCCCGCAATGCGGCCGCCAAGGGCCTGAACCGCCAGCCGTGGGTCAAGACCTCGCTCGGGCCGGGCTCGCGCGTGGTCACCGACTACCTGGAAAAGGCCGGCGTGCTGAAGGAGCTGGAGAAGATCGGCTTCTACGTGGTCGGCTACGGCTGCACCACCTGCATCGGCAACTCCGGCCCGCTGCCGACCGAAGTCAGCGCCGGCATCGCCACCGGCGATCTGGTGGTCACCTCGGTGCTGTCCGGCAACCGCAACTTCGAGGGCCGCGTGCACCCCGAAGTGAAGATGAACTACCTGGCCAGCCCGCCGCTGGTGGTGGCCTATGCCATCGCCGGCACCACCGACATCGACCTGACCACCCAGCCGCTGGGTACCGGCAGCGATGGCCAGCCGGTGTTCCTGCGCGACATCTGGCCGAGCAACAAGGAAATCGGCGACGTCATCGCTGCCACCATCGGCCCGGAGATGTTCAAGCAGAACTACGCCGACGTGTTCAAGGGCGACACCCGCTGGAACACCATCGCCTCGCCGGACGGCAACCTGTACGAGTGGAGCGATGCCTCCACCTACATCAAGAACCCGCCGTACTTCGATGGCATGACCATGCAGACCGGCAGCATCGACGACGTGCACGGCGCGCGCGTGATGGGCCTGTTCGGCGACTCGATCACCACCGACCACATCTCGCCCGCCGGCAACATCAAGAAGGACTCGCCGGCAGGCCGCTTCCTGCAGGAGCGCGGCGTGCAGCCGGCCGACTTCAACAGCTACGGCAGCCGCCGCGGCAACGATGACGTGATGGTCCGCGGCACCTTCGCCAACATCCGCATCAAGAACCTGATGTTCGGTGGCGAGGAAGGTGGCAACACCCTGTACTACCCGGCCGCTGGCGGCCAGCCGGAAAAGCTGGCGATCTACGATGCGGCCATGAAGTACAAGGCTGACAAGGTGCCGCTGGTGGTGCTGGCCGGCAAGGAATACGGCACCGGCTCGTCGCGTGACTGGGCGGCAAAGGGCACCCTGCTGCTGGGGGTGAAGGCGGTCATCGCAGAGAGCTTCGAGCGCATCCACCGCTCCAACCTGGTCGGCATGGGCGTGCTGCCGCTGCAGTTCCGCAACGGCGAAAACGCACAGAGCCTGGGCCTGGACGGCTCGGAAGTGATCGACATCACCGGCCTGCAGGACGGTGCCAGCAAGCGCGCCACGGTCACCGCAACCAAGGCTGACGGCACCAAGAAGACCTTCGAAGTCTCGGTGATGCTGCTGACCCCGAAGGAAGTCGAGTACTTCCGCCACGGCGGCCTGCTGCAGTACGTACTGCGCCAGTTGGCAGCCAAGTAACTGGTAGCGCCGGGCCATGCCCGGCGGATCCCGGAAGCAAACGCAAAGGGCCGGATCCTCACAGATCCGGCCCTTTGCTTTGGCGTTCGCCGGGCATGGCCCGGCGCTACCTACCGCCGCGGGGCGTCCGGGTCGGTGCGCAGGGCCTTCAGCAGGCCCCACATGTAGAACGCCAGGGTGAACGAGAACGGCAGGCCGCACAGCACCACCGCGGTCTGCATCGCACTGAAGTTGCCGGCCAGCAGCAGGCCGACGCTGGCCACGGTGATGCCGGCCGCCCAGAACACGCGCAGCCAGATCGGCGCGTCGTGGCCATCCTCCACGCCGTCGTCAACGCGACGGGTGCACAGGTTGGCGATCATCAGCGTGCCCGAATCGACCGGGGTCAGGAACAGCACGAAGCCGATCACCACTGCGGCGCCGGCCACGTACGGCGCGCCGGGCAGGTACTCCAGCAGCTTGAACAGGGTCATCGCCGCATCATGCTGGGCCACGTCACCCAGGATCGCCTGGCCGTGGTTGAGCACCAGGTCGATGGCCGTGTTGCCGAAGATCGACAGCCAGGCCAGGGTGAAGCCGAGCGGGATCAGCAGCACGCCCATGATCACTTCACGGATGGTGCGGCCACGCGAGATGCGCGCCACGAAAAGACCGACGAACGGCGCCCAGGCGATCCACCACGCCCAGTAGAACAGCGTCCACGAACCCATCCACTCCCGGCCCTTCGGGTCGTTGAGGTACATGTCGAAGCTCTTGCGCACGAACGCGCCCAGGTAGTCACCGGTGTTCTGGATCAGGCCATCGAACAGGTGCAGGGTCGGGCCGGTGACCAGCACGAACAGCAGCAGCCCGCACAGCAGGCGCACGTTGAGGTTGGAGAGCCAGGCAATGCCCTTCTCCACACCGGCAACCACGCCGATGGTGGCCACCACCATCATCACCAGCACGATCGCCACCAGCACCTGCGGCGTATCCGGGATGTGGAACAGGTAGACCAGGCCGGACTGCACCACCAGCGCGCCGATGCCGAGGTTGGTCACCATCGAGATCAGCGTGGCCAGGATGCCGAAGCCATCGACCATGTCGCCGATGCGGCCGTGGATGCGCTCACCGAAAATCGGGTACAGCGCCGAGCGCAGCGCCAGCGGCAGGTCGCGGCGGTAGGCGAAGTAGCCCAGTGCCACGCCGACCAGCGCGTACAGCGCCCAGCCGTGCAGACCCCAGTGCAGGAAGGTCAGCACCATCGCTTCGCGGCCGGCGGCCACGGTTCCGCCGGGCTGCCCGGGCGGATGCAGGAAATGGTCCAGCGGCTCGTAGGCACCGTAGTACAGCAGCGCGATGCCGATGCCGGCCGAGAACAGCATCGAGACCCAGGCGACGTAGCCGAAGGCCGGTGATTCCTCGTTGTGGCCCAGGCGGATGCGGCCATACGGCGAGAACGCCAGCCACAGCACGAAGCCCAGGCACAGCACGATCAGCAGCATGTACCACCAGCCGAACGCGGCCGACACTTCGGCCTGCGCCCACTGCAGCCAGTGCTCGCTGCCTTCGGGATAGAGAACGGTGAGCAGCCCGAGGATGCCGATCGACACCGAGGAGCTGAAGAAGACAAAACGGTTCAAGCGCAGGGGCGAACGCTTGGGATGAGCCAGGGAAGACATGGGGTCGTCTCATCAAGTCCGAGGGAGCACATGGGCGGGGCCGGACCGGTAAACCGGGCCCATGGCGTGGGGCGCGAGCGCATCCTAGGGTTTATTGATTGAACGTTCAATCAATAAAAAGCATAATGGCGGGCAGCCCGATCCTTCGGGTCGCAATCCGTGGAGAGACAATGCCGAAGAAAGGCGTGGAACCGGTACGGCGCGAGCAGCTGATCCGGGCCACTTTCCAGACCATCGACGAGATCGGCATGGCCGATGCGACCGTCGCCACCATCGCGAAGAAGGCCGGGCTGTCCAGCGGCATCGTCGCCCACTACTTCGGCGACAAGGACGGCCTGCTCAATGCTGCAATGCGGCAGATCCTGCGCGAGCTGAAGGACGCGGTCGCCCGTTACCGCGCCGACGCCAGCGACGACCCGCGCGAGCAGCTGCGCGCCATCGTCGATGGCAACTTCGACGACAGCCAGATCAACGGCACCGCGATGCGCGTCTGGCTGACCTTCTGGGCCGCCAGCATGCACCAGCCGGAACTGGCCCGGCTGCAGCGCGCCAACGACCAGCGCCTGTTCTCCAACCTGTGCCACCAGTTCAACCGCCTGCTGCCCCACCCGCAGGCCCGCCTGGCCGCCCGTGGCCTGGCCGCGATGATCGACGGCCTGTGGTTGCGCGGCAGCCTGGTCGGCGGCCAGTTCAACGCCGAGAAGTCCCGGCGCATCGCTTACGGCTACATCGACTTCCAGTTGCAGGCTGTCGCGCTATAAGCGCTTCAGCACCCGCCCCCTTCCAAGGAGTACGCCCCATGACCACCCTGCCCGTCCAACAGCTCTACATCCACGGCCAGCGCGTCGATGCCAGCAGCGGCAAGACCTTCAAGACCGTGAACCCGGCCACCGGCGACGTGATCGCTGAAGTGCAGGTCGCCAGCCAGGCCGACGTCGAACGCGCCGTGCAGAGCGCGGCCGAAGGCCAGAAGGTGTGGGCGGCGATGACTGCCATGGAGCGTTCGCGCATCCTGCGCCGCGCCGTCGAGATCCTGCGCGAGCGCAACGACGAACTGGCGCACCTGGAAACCCTGGACACCGGCAAGGCGCTGGCCGAAACCACCACCGTGGACATCGTCACCGGCGCCGACGTGGTCGAGTACTACGCCGGCCTGGCCACCGCCATCGAAGGCATCCAGCTGCCGCTGCGCGAATCGAGCTTCTTCTACACCCGCCGCGAGCCGCTGGGCGTGGTCGCCGGTATCGGTGCCTGGAACTACCCGATCCAGATCGCCATGTGGAAGTCGGCCCCGGCCCTGGCCGCCGGCAACGCGATGGTGTTCAAGCCGTCCGAAGTGACCCCGCTGACCGCGATCCGCCTGGCCGAGATCTACACCGAAGCCGGTGTGCCGGCCGGCGTGTTCAACGTCGTGCAGGGCCCGGGCCGCGAGATCGGCCAGTGGCTGACCGAGCACCCGGTGATCGAGAAGATCTCCTTCACCGGCGGCGTCGCCACCGGCAAGAAGGTGATGGCCAGCGCCGCCTCCTCGTCGCTGAAGGAAGTGACCATGGAGCTGGGCGGCAAGTCGCCGCTGGTGATCTGCGATGACGCCGATCTGGACCGCGCAGCCGACATCGCGGTGATGGCCAACT
Source organism: Stenotrophomonas sp. GD04054 (assembly GCF_029836955.1). Lineage (NCBI taxonomy): Bacteria > Pseudomonadati > Pseudomonadota > Gammaproteobacteria > Lysobacterales > Lysobacteraceae > Stenotrophomonas > Stenotrophomonas sp. GD04054. The sequence goes on from NZ_JAOECR010000020.1 coordinate 9,806, forward strand.
TCTTCAGCTCTGGCCAGGTCTGCACCAACGGCACCCGCGTGTTCGTGCCGCGCAGCATGCTGGCCGCGTTCGAAGCCGCAGTGGTCGAGCGCGTCAAGCGCATCCGCATCGGCGACCCGATGGCCGCCGAGACCAACTTCGGCCCGCTGACCAGCTTCCCGCACATGGAAAACGTGCTGCGCTACATCGAAAGCGGCAAGGCCGAAGGCGCTCGCCTGCTGACCGGCGGCGGCCGTGCCACCGAAGGCGCGCTGGCCAATGGCGCCTACGTGCTGCCGACCGTGTTCTCCGACTGCCGCGATGACATGACCATCGTCAAGGAAGAGATCTTCGGGCCGGTGATGAGCATCCTCGCCTACGACGACGAAGACGAAGTGGTGCGTCGTGCCAACGACACCACCTTCGGCCTCGCCGCCGGTGTGGTCAGCAAGGACGTCAGCCGCGCCCATCGCATCATCCACCGCCTGGAAGCCGGCATCTGCTGGATCAACACCTGGGGCGAATCGCCGGCCGAAATGCCGGTTGGCGGCTACAAGGAATCCGGCGTTGGCCGTGAGAACGGCATCTCCACCCTCGGCCACTACACCCGCATCAAGTCGGTGCAGGTGGAACTGGGCGACTACGCCAGCGTGTTCTGATCGGCGCGCCCCGAGCGCGCACCTTCGTCCGGCCACCGCGCCGATCCGACATTCCGCCGGGACGCCTGCACGCAGCGCGCCCCGGCCTGCAGGAGACACCCATGAGCACCCATAACGAGTACGACTACATCATCATCGGCGCCGGTTCGGCCGGCAACGTGCTGGCCACCCGCCTCACCGAAGATGCCGATGTCAGCGTGCTGCTGCTGGAAGCCGGTGGCCCGGACTACCGGCTCGACTTCCGTACCCAGATGCCGGCGGCACTGGCCTTCCCGCTGCAGGGCAAGCGCTACAACTGGGCGTACAAGACCGATCCCGAGCCCTTCATGAACAACCGCCGCATGGACTGCGGCCGCGGCAAGGGTCTGGGCGGCTCGTCGCTGATCAACGGCATGTGCTACATCCGCGGCAACGCGATGGACTACGACAACTGGGCCAGCATGCCGGGCCTGGAAGACTGGACCTACCTGGACTGCCTGCCGTACTTCCGCAAGGCCGAAACCCGTGACATCGGCCCCAACGACTACCACGGTGGCGAAGGCCCGCTGCGGGTGACCACGCCCAAGGCCGGCAACAACGAACTGTTCGCTGCGATGGTCGAGGCCGGCGTGCAGGCCGGCTACCCGCGCACCGACGACCTCAACGGCTACCAGCAGGAAGGCTTCGGCCCGATGGACCGCACGGTGACCCCGAAGGGCCGTCGTTCCAGCACCGCCCGCGGCTACCTGGACCTGGCCAAGCCGCGCCCGAACCTGACCATCGTCACCCACGCGCTGACCGACCGCATCCTGTTCTCGGGCAAGCGTGCGGTGGGCGTGCAGTGGCTGCACAACGACCAGCCGCAGCGTGCCACCGCGCGCCGCGAAGTGCTGCTGTGTGGCGGCGCCATCGCCTCGCCGCAGATCCTGCAGCGCTCGGGCGTCGGCCCTGCCGACCTGCTGCGCAGCCTCGACATCGACCTGGTGCACCACCTGCCGGGCGTCGGCGCCAACCTGCAGGATCACCTGGAGATGTACCTGCAATACGAGTGCAAGAAGCCCGTCTCGCTGGCCCCGGCTCTGAAGCTGTACAACCAGCCGGCCATCGGTGCCGAGTGGCTGTTCCTGGGCACCGGCATCGGCGCCAGCAACCAGTTCGAAGCCGGTGGCTTCATCCGCAGCGACGCCGAATTCGACTGGCCGAACCTGCAGTATCACTTCCTGCCGGTGGCGATCAATTACAACGGCTCCAACCCGATCAAGGCACACAGCTTCCAGATGCACGTCGGTTCGATGCGCTCGCCCAGCCGCGGCCGCATCCACGTGCGTTCGAAGGATCCGCGCGAACATCCGAGCATCCTGTTCAACTACATGTCGCACGACCAGGACTGGCGCGAGTTCCGCGCGGCGATCCGGATCACCCGCGAGATCTTCGCGCAGCCGGCACTGGCGCCGTACAGCGGCCGCGAGATCTCGCCGGGCAGCGCACTGCAGACCGATGCGCAGATCGATGCGTTCGTCCGCGAGCATGCCGAGACCGCCTACCACCCGTCGTGCTCGAACAAGATGGGCCATGCCGATGACCCGATGGCGGTGGTCGACGGCCAGGGCCGCGTGCACGGGCTGGAAGGCCTGCGCATCGTCGATGCCTCGATCATGCCGCAGGTGGTGACCGGCAACCTCAACGCGCCGACCATCATGATGGCCGAGAAGCTGGCCGACGTGATCCGTGGCCGCACCCCGCTGGCCCGCAGCACCGCGCCGTACTACAAGGCCAACGGCGCACCGGTACGCAAGCAGGGCTGACGCAAGCGCCCTGCTTGGGGCCACGGTAGTGCCGGCCGCTGGCCGGCATCCACCGGAATCCCGATCGAGCGCAGATGCCGGCCAGCGGCCGGCATTACCAAGCAAAGAGGCCCTTCGGGGCCTCTTCGCGTTTTCCCTACGGCGGGGTATGCTGCAATGAACGGCCATTGTCGATACGCTCAGGGCCGTAACCTAAAACATCACGATTCCTGGAGGGGGAATATGAGTCTGGATCGTCCCTGGCTGCAGAGCTATCCGAAAGGCGTTCCCGCCGAAATCGACGTCAACGAATTCCATTCGGTCGCCTCGGTCTTCGACGCTTCCGTCGCGAAATTCCGCGACCGTCCCGCCTACTCCAGCTTCGGCAAGGTCCTCACCTATGGTGAGACGGACGCGCTGGTCACCCAGTTCGCCGCCTACCTGCTGGGTGAGCTCAAGCTCAAGAAGGGTGACCGCGTCGCCCTGATGATGCCCAACTGCCTGCAGTACCCGGTGGCCACCTTCGGCGTGCTGCGCGCCGGCCTGACCGTGGTCAACGTCAACCCGCTGTACACCGCGCGCGAACTCAAGCACCAGCTGGTTGATGCCGGCGTCAGCGCCCTGGTGGTGGTCGACAACTTCGGCGACACCGTCGAACAGGTCATCGCCGATACACCGGTCAAGCACGTGGTCACCACCGGCCTGGGCGACCTGCTCGGCGCCAAGGGCGCGATCGTCAACTTCGTGCTGAAGTACATCAAGAAGATGGTGCCCAACTACCACATCAAGGGCGCCGTCCGCTTCAAGCAGGCGCTCAAGCTGGGCAGCCGCCACGCGCTTCCGCCGGTCGAGATCGACCACGACGACATTGCCTTCCTGCAGTACACCGGCGGCACCACTGGCGTGGCCAAGGGTGCGATGCTGACCAACCGCAACCTGATCGCCAACATGCAGCAGGCGTCAGCGTGGCTGTCCACCTCGGGCATCGAGCCGGGCAAGGAAGTGATCATCACTGCCCTGCCGCTGTACCACATCTTCGCGTTGACCGCGAACGGCCTGGTCTTCATGAAGTTCGGTGGCTGCAACCACCTGATCACCAACCCACGCGACATGAAGGGCTTCGTCAAGGAGCTCAAGGGCACCCGCTTCACCGCCATCACCGGCGTCAACACGCTGTTCAACGGCCTGCTCAACACCCCGGGCTTCGACGAGATCGACTTCTCTTCGGTCAAGTTCACCCTGGGCGGCGGCATGGCGGTGCAACGTGCCGTGGCCGAACGCTGGAAGAAGGTCACCGGCGTGACCCTGGTCGAAGCCTATGGCCTGACCGAGACCTCGCCCGCGGCCTGCATCAATCCGCTCACCCTGCCCGAGTACAACGGTGCCATCGGCCTGCCGATCCCGTCCACCGATGCCTGCATCAAGGACGACAACGGCAACATCCTGGCGCTGGGCGAAGTGGGCGAGCTGTGCATCAAGGGCCCGCAGGTGATGAAGGGCTACTGGCAGCGTCCGGAAGAAACCGCCACCGCCATCGATGCGGACGGCTGGCTGCACACCGGCGACATGGCGAAGATGGACGAACAGGGCTTCTTCTACATCGTCGACCGCAAGAAGGACATGATCCTGGTGTCCGGCTTCAACGTGTACCCGAATGAGGTCGAAGACGTCATCGCGATGATGCCGGGCGTGCTGGAAGTCGCCGCCGTCGGTGTCCCGGACGAAAAGTCCGGCGAAGTGGTCAAGGTCGTGATCGTGAAGAAGGACCCGAACCTGACCGCGGAAATGGTCAAGGAACATGCGCGGGCAAACCTGACCGGTTACAAGCACCCCAGAATCGTAGAATTCCGAAAGGAGCTGCCGAAGACCAACGTCGGCAAGATTCTCCGTCGCGAGCTGCGTGATACGCCCGCCCAGTAAGGGTTTCCGGGCAACGGGAGAGTACAGGGACCCCGCCGGAGACGGCGGGGTCTTTTTATTACCGGAACATGGCCGGTACATCGCTTGCGGGCGGTTCACGACGGGTGCATAGAATCAGTCGCCGCCGCACGTTCAGCCCGCCCCCTCACTCCTCTCCGTCCGCTCTGCGGTTGGCCGGACGGTCACACGGAGAACTCCCATGTCCGCAGTACGCCCCATCATCACCCGTCCCTCGCAGCACCCTACCCTGCGTATCACCGAAGAACCCGAGCGGGATGTCTACTGGATCCACATGCACGCCAACCTGGTCAACCAGCCGGGCCGGCCGTGCTTCGCCTCGCGCCTGGTCGATGACATCGTCGACTACCAGCGCGAACTGGGCGATCGCCTCAGCGCCTCGCACGCTCTGTCACCCCATGTCGTTCTTGCCTCGGACAGCGACGTGTTCAACCTGGGTGGCGATCTCGAACTGTTCTGCCGCCTGATCCGCGAGGGCGACCGTGCCCGCCTGCTCGACTATGCCCAACGCTGCGTGCGCGGCGTGCATGCCTTCCATGCCGGCCTGGGCACCCGTGCCCACAGCATCGCCCTGGTCCAGGGCAATGCACTGGGTGGCGGCTTCGAGGCCGCACTGAGCTGCCACACCATCGTCGCCGAGGAAGGCGTGCTGATGGGCCTGCCCGAGGTGCTGTTCGACCTGTTCCCGGGCATGGGCGCCTACTCCTTTCTGTGCCAGCGGATCAGCCCGCGCCTGGCCGAGAAGATCATGCTGGAAGGCAACCTCTACACCGCCAGCCAGCTGAAGGAGATGGGCCTGGTCGACATCGTGGTGCCGGTGGGCGAAGGTGTTGCAGCGGTCGAACAGGTGATCAAGGAAAGCCGGCGCATTCCGCACGCGTGGGCAGCGATGCGTGAGGTCAACGAGATCGCCACCATGGTGCCGCTGCATGAAATGATGCGGATCACCGAGATCTGGGTGGACACCGCCATGCAGCTCGGCGAGAAGTCCCTGCGCACCATGGATCGGCTGGTACGGGCGCAGGCCCGGCGCAATGGCGACCCGGCCTGACCGTCTGGCGGGTCAGGACGGGCTGCGCTCGCTGTCGTCGCGGTGCGATGCTCCCGCACTACGGGCAGCCAACGCATTCCTGCCGTTGCGCAGGGCGGTCGCCAGGCTGCCGAGGCGGGCGTTCCATTCCCCCTTCAGCTGCCAGTCCGCCATGCGCATGATTTCGCCACTGGAGGCGGCAACCTGGACAAGCCCCAGGTTGCTCGCCACACCGCGCAGCGCGTGTGCGTGCTCGCGGAAATCCTCCCAGGCCTGGCGCTCGCCGCAGCCCTGCAGCTGGCCCATGCTCGCGTCGACGTCCGCCAGGCACTGGTCGATGAACTTGCGTTCGAAGCCATCGCCCATGCCCAGCGACGCCAGCTCGTCCAGCACCGCGGTATCGAGCACGCCATCGCCAACCGGCAATGCCGGCACCGACTGGATGCCGGACTCGGCGCGGGTGTTGGCGGCGACATCGGCCAGCACTTCCAGCAGACGGGTGGCCACCACGGGCTTGGCAAGGAAGGCGCGGGCACCGGCCTGCTCGCAACGCAGGATGGACTCGGGGGTGACGTCCGCGCTCAGCACCATGACCGGAACGTAAGGCATGCCACTGGCCTGCATCACCCGCAACTGCTTGAGCAGGTCCAGTCCGCTCATGCCGGGCATGTGCAGATCGACGATCGCTGCGTCGTAACTGGCCTGCTCCAACGCATCGAGCACTTCGGCGCCGCCATTGACGCAGGTGACCTTGTGGCCGGCCTTCTCCAGCAACCGCTGCAGCACCATGCGGTTGGCTTCGTGGTCGTCGGCCACCAGCACCCGCAGGCTGCGCACCCGCGCACGATGGCGCAGGAAGGGATTGGAGAACGCGATGACATTGCCGGCTTCAGCCACCTCGGACGGAACCGCCGGGGCTGATGAAGTGTCTGCGACGTCCAGCGTGATCTCGACCCAGAACACGCTGCCACGCGGGCTGTTCGGCGCATAACCGACCTGCCCGCCCATCGACTCGACCAGGCCCTTGGCAATGGCGGTGCCCAGACCGGTGCCTTCATGCCGGCGGGCCAGGCCGACATCGCCCTGCTCGAAGGCATTGAACAGCCGGCCGCGCAGCGCCACCGGCACGCCGATGCCGCTGTCGACGATCTCGAATCGCAGGCGCATCCGCTCGCTGCCCAGCACATCGGGGCTGGACACGCGCAGATGCACGTAGCCGCTGTCGGTGAACTTGACCGCGTTACCCATCAGATTGAGCAGGATCTGCTGCAGATGACCGGCATCACCCAGCAGGCGCGGCGGCACGTTGTCATCCACCTGCACGCGATAGTCCAGCGATTTGGAGCGGGTCTGCGGGGTCAGGATCAGGTTGATCGCCTGCAGCACGTCGGCCAGCGCGAACTCGTGCCACTCCACGCGCACCTTGCCGGCTTCGATCGCGGAGATGTCCAGCACCTCTTCCACCAGCGCCAACAGGCTGCGGGTCGAGGCCTGGATGGTGTTCAGGCACTCGCGCTGTTCGTCGTCCAGGCGGGTGGTGGCCAGCACTTCGGTCATGCCGGCCAGCCCGTTCAACGGCGTGCGGAACTCATGGCTCATGTTGGCCAGGAAACGGCTCTTGGCTTCGTTGGCCTGGCGCGCCTCTGCCACCGCCCGGGTCAATGCATGCAGCAGCGAATCGAAGTACAGCGGAATCGCGCCCAGGCCCAGCAGCAGGCCCCAGCCCAGATAGTCGTGGCCGCGCCAGTACGGCGACAGCATCACCGTGCACAGGAAGGCCAGGCAGCCCATGGCCGTGGCCACGCGCAGGTAGGTGCTGCCGTAGCGCATGCCGTTGCCGATCGTGACCCACAGCATCACCGCATACAGCGGTGCCGCCGGCTCACCCTGGATGGTCATGATCCAGGCCATGCAGGTGTAGTCGGTCAGCATGCCGATCACCCGGCGCACATGCGACACACCCGGATTGACCAGGATCGCGGTCAGCAGGCCGGCGGAAATGGTCAGCTCGAAGGCGAGGATCAGCCACGTCGCAGTCAGTGCCTCACCGCCGCCGCTCAGCGAGCGCCAGCCGAGATAGCTGATGAACAGCGCCGTGATGATGATGCGGATCAGGTTCTGCGCGTGCTCGCTGTCCTCGCGCCCGGACAGGCGTTGCTTGAAGCGTGCCAGCAGCGAGCGCTTGTCGGAGCCAGCGGCGGGAGTCGTATCCATGGTCGGATGTCGCATCCTTCGGCGCAGCAGGGAGGAGCAGCACAACGGTACTGCCAGCAACCCCAACCACAGGGAAATGGCCAGCCCGAGGTTGGCCTGCCAGTAAGGGGTCAACAGCACGGTGGCGCCGAAACTGACCATCGCCAGCACGATGGCAGCGGCCAGGTAACGCGGCCCGAAGCGCAGGCCGTTGCCCACCGTGACCCACATCACCACCGCGTACACCCAGGCCAGCGGTTCGCCCATCTGGATCATGCCGATGGCGATCAAGCCGTAATCGGCCAGCATCCCGGCCACCCGGCGCGGATCGGAGCGATCAGGCTTCCACAGCAGCCAACCGAACAGCAGCAGCGAAAGCCCCAATCCGGTCAGCACCGTCGCCAGCACGCCCTGGTACTGCTCCAGACGGTGCAGGCGCGCACCGGACAGCAGCACATAGACCAGGATCAGCGAGATCAGCACCACCCGCACGATCGCCTGGCCATGCTCCGAATCCGGACGCTGCGCCAGCCGACGCCTCACGCGTGCGAACAGGTCCTGCATGTCACCCACCCGGTCGCGTCGATGCCGTCGAGTGCTGGGCGCAGATATCCATCAACTGCTGGTGGCCGCGCATCAGCGCATCCACGCAGCGTGGATCGAACAGGCGGCCACGCTGGGCATACAGATAGGCCAGTGTGGCTTCCATGGTCCATGCTTCCTTGTACGGACGGGGTGAGATGAGTGCGTCGAAGACGTCGGCCACGGCGACGATGCGCGCTTCCAGCGGAATCGCCTCACCGACCAGCCCATCCGGATAGCCGCTGCCGTCGTAACGTTCGTGGTGGCGCAGCGCGATCAATGCGCCGACCTGGATGAAGCGGTTCTGGCTGCCACTGAGCAGCTCATGGCCGATGCGTGGGTGCCGGCGCATGATCGCCAGCTCCTCGTCGTTGAGCTTGCCCTGCTTGAGCAGCACTGCATCGGGAATGGCGATCTTGCCCATGTCATGCAGCGGCGCGGCCATCTCGATCAGGCGCACGTCGTCTTCGGGCAGGCCGAGCTGCTCGGCGATCAGCCCTGCCACGCGCGCCATGCGTTCGAGGTAGGCACTGGTGCCGGCATCACGGAACTCGATCGCCCGTGCCAACCGCGACAGGGTCTCGCGCTCGCGTTCCTCGACCTCGTGCATGCTGGCCAGCAAGCGCTGCTCCAGGGACAAGGCGCGTTGCTTCACGTTCTCGGTCTGCTGGCGCAGCTGCAACAGGTTGTAGCAGCGCGCGCGCAGTTCGCGCGGACGGATGGGCTTGACCAGGAAGTCGATGACCCCCGCTTCCAGCGCCGCCTGACGGATCGGCTCGTCGCCGACCACGGTGATCAGGATCACCGGAATGTCGCGATGCTTGGGCAGGCGACGGAAACGACGGGCGAACTCCAGCCCGTCCATTTCCGGCATGCGGTAATCGAGCAGCAGCAGGTCGACCGGATGCGCCTCGCACCAGGCCAATGCGGTCAGCGGATCACCGAAGTCATACACGCTCAGTTCCGGCGCGATATCTTCGATGACGTGACGCAGCATCGTCCGGGCGGACGTCTGGTCGTCAACAATGACGATGTTCAACGCGTACTCTGCCTGGTTTCTCGACCATGCTGGATCATCAGCAGGCGAGGATACCCTGCCGCTGCGAACGCTCGCACCCTGCATCGGCCTGACTCCCGTGTCATGCGTCCCGGTTCATGATCGTCATCACATTGTGAAGCGGACTCTCCACAATGCGCACTCCCCCTGGCGCCGATCAAGCCACAACAGACGTCAAGGTAGTGCATTAACGATACGCCGAGTGCGGGAGGCGTCAATCGCGCCGTCTCATTTCGCGACGGCGCGCACAAACAGGAGTCAAAAAGACGACTTACTGCTCCGGACGCATGTACGGGAACAGCAGCACGTCACGGATCGAGTTGCTGCCAGTCAGCAGCATCACCAGGCGATCGACGCCGATGCCGAGGCCGCCGGTCGGTGCCATGCCGTACTCCAGCGCACGGATGTAGTCGGCGTCGTAGTGCATGGCCTCGTCATCGCCGCCTTCCTTCGCCGCCACCTGGGCCTGGAAACGCTGGGCCTGGTCTTCCGGGTCGTTCAGCTCGGAGAAGCCATTGGCCAGCTCCTTGCCGTTGACGAACAGCTCGAAGCGGTCGGTGTAGCCCGGATCGTTGTCGTTGGCACGGGCCAGCGGCGAGACCTCCACCGGATGGTCGGTGATGAAGGTCGGCTGGATCAGGGTGTGCTCGACCGTGGCCTCGAAGATCTCCAGCAGCAGCTTGCCCCAGCCGTACGACGGCTTGACGCGGATCTTCAAGCGCTCGCAATGGCGCAGCAGTGCATCGCGGTCGGTGCAGTCGGCAGCAGAGATTTCCGGGTTGTGGTGGCGGACCGCCTCATCCATGCGCCAGCGGCGGAACGCCGGGCCCAGGTCGATCTTCGCGCCATCCCACTCCACTTCGGTGGAACCGTTGACGGTCGTGGCCACGTCACGGATCACGCCTTCGGTCAGGTCCATGATCTCGTTGTACGTGGCATAGGCCTCGTACAGCTCCATCATGGTGAACTCCGGGTTGTGGCGGGTGCTGACGCCTTCATTGCGGAAGTTGCGGTTGATCTCGTACACGCGCTCCAGGCCACCCACGGTCAGGCGCTTGAGGTACAGCTCCGGCGCCACGCGCAGGTACAGGTCCAGGTCCAGCGCATTGTGGTGGGTGGTGAACGGCTTGGCCGCCGCGCCGCCGGGGATGTAATGCATCATCGGCGTTTCGACTTCGAGGAAGTCGCGGTTGTCCAGCCACGCGCGCATCGCGCGGATGATCTTCGAGCGCTTGATGAACACCGCGCGCGACTCCGGGGTCACGATCAGGTCGACATAGCGCTGGCGGTAGCGCTGCTCGACGTCGGCCAGGCCATGCCACTTGTCCGGCAGCGGGCGCAGCGACTTGGTCAGCAGCCGGATCGATTCGGCCTTGACCGACAGCTCGCCGGTCTTGGTACGGGTCAAGCCGCCTTCAACGGCGATGATGTCGCCCACGTCCCAGCCCTTGAAGGCGGTGTAGGCGTCGCCCAGCACCGTGCCCTGCAGGAACAGCTGGATGCGGCCCGACTCGTCCTGGATCTGCGCGAAACTGGCCTTGCCCATGATGCGCTTGGCCATCAGTCGGCCGGCCATCTTCACCTGGCGGCCGTTGCCTTCCAGCGCCTCAGCGGTCCACTGTTCGGCGTCGGCGAATTCTTCCTGCAGGCGCCCGGCGAAGTCCTCGCGACGGAAGTCGTTCGGGTACGCGATGCCCTGCCCACGCAGCGTTTTGAGTTTCTCGCGGCGCTCGGCGATCAACTTGTTTTCGTCAACGGGGGGGGTATCGGTAGCTTCGCTCATGGATCTGCGGGAATCGTGTAGTGAGGGGGGATGTTGCGCCCGGCACAGCCGGTTGCCCAGCATACCAAAACCGCCCCGCCCCAGCCCTGGGCCAGGCCCCGGCCTGGTCGTCGCCAACCTTGGTTGGCGGTCCATCGTGTCGACCAAGGTCGACACCTACCAGGCCCACTGCCCGCCGCCTGGTAGCCGCCAACCTTGGTTGGCGGTCCGCGTGTCGACCAAGGTCGACACCTACCAGGTCCGCTGCCCGCCGCTCTGGTAGCCGCCAACCTTGGTTGGCGCTCCATCGTGTCGACCAAGGTCGACACCTACCGGATTCCGGGGAACCGATGCCCCGGTAGGCGTCAACCGTTCCCGGGGAACGCCTGCCGCAGCTCGTCCACCAGCACCCGCTGGTTCTCCGAGTAGTCGATCGGCACCGATACCAGGTGCACCCCACCCTCGTTGAACGCCGCCTCCAGCGTCGGGATGAACTGCTCGATGGCCGTCACCTCATGCCCCTTGCAGCCATAGGCTTCCGCATACTTCACGAAATCCGGGTTACTGAACGTCATGCCGTAGTCGGTGAAGCCATCCACCGCCTGCTTCCAGCGGATCATCCCGTATGCGCCGTCGTTGAGGATCAGCACCACCAGGTTCAGGCCCAGCCGCCGCGCGGTCTCCAGCTCCTGGCTGTTCATCATGAAACCGCCATCGCCGCACACCGCCAGCACCCGCCGCTGCGGGTACAGGATCGAGGCCATGATCGCCGACGGCAGGCCCGCGCCCATCGTCGCCAGCGCGTTGTCCAGCAGCAGCGTATTGGCCACCTGGGTGCGGTAATTGCGCGCAAACCAGATCTTGTACATGCCGTTGTCCAGCGCCACGATGCCGTCCGGCGGCATCACCTGGCGCACGTCGTGCACCAGCCGCTGCGGGGTGAATCCAGCTTCCTCGGCACGGTCAGCCAGGTGTTCCAGAATGGTAGTGCGCAGCGGCAGCAGCGCGTCGGCATTCGGCACTGCGCCTTCGATACGGTCGGCCAGCTGGGTCAGCGAACGGCCGATGTCACCGATCACTTCCACCTGTGGGAAGTACACCTGCTCCACCGCTGCCTGCGAATAGCCGATATGGATCACGGTCGGCCCACCCGGGCGCATCACGAACGGCGGCTTCTCGGTGACCTCGTGGCCGATCGTCACGATCACGTCGGCCTGGTCGATCGCCATGTGCACGTAGTCGCGCTCGGTCAGCGCGGCGGTGCCCATGTACAGGCCCGAACCACCGGCCACCGCGCCCTTGCCCATCTGCGTGGTGAAGAACGGAATGCCCGCGCGCAACACGAATGCCGACAACGCTTCGCTGGACTGCGGCCGCGACGCCGCCGAGGCGATCATCAGCAGCGGGCGCTTGGCGTTGCGGATGATCTCCGCCGCGCGGTCCAGTGCTTCCGGACTGGCAATGGGACGATCCACCGCATGCGGCGGAATCAGCGCTACGTCCCCGACCTCATCGGCCGCGATGTCTTCGGGCAGCTCCAGCAGCACCGGGCCCGGGCGCTCTTCCAGCGCGGTACGGAATGCCTCGCGGACGATGGTCGGAATGGTGCGCGCCGACACGATCTGCCGCGCCTGCTTGGTCAGCGGCTTCATGGTGCTGACGATGTCGACGATCTGGAAACGCGCCTGCTTGCTGGCGACGATGCCCTTCTGGCCAGTGATCATGATCACCGGCCACGCGCCAAGCAGCGCGTAGGCGGCACCGGTGGTGAAGTTGAGCGCGCCCGGGCCAAGCGTGGCCAGGCACACGCCCGGCTTGCCGGTCAGGCGGCCATAGGTGGCCGCCATGAACACGGCCGCCTGTTCGTGGCGGGTGATGACCAGCTCGATGCTGGAATGGCGCAGCGACTCGACCACGTCGAGATTCTCTTCGCCGGGAATACCGAAAATACGCTCGACGCCTTCGTTCTCAAGCGCGGCGACGAGCAGATCTGAACCCTTGGACATTGGAATGCCGTCCTTTTCGCTGGACTGATGATGGATCGTTGCAGGAAGGATGGAAGCTGCGCGTCAACGCTTGTCGAACCACACCGTCTGCGCGTTGACGAATTCGCGGATGCCGAAGTGCGAGAGCTCACGGCCGAAGCCGCTCTTCTTCACGCCACCGATCGGCACGCGCGGGTCAGAGGCGGAAAAACCGTTGACGAACACGCCGCCGGTCTGCAGCCGGCGCGCCAGCTGCATGGCCCGTGCGCGGTCGCCGCTCCACAGGTTGCCGCTGAGGCCGAACTCGCTCTGGTTGGCCAGTTCCACCGCATGGTCGGCATCGCGGGCACGGCTGATCGAGGCAACCGGACCAAAGGTTTCGGTATCGAAAGCCTGCATGCCCGGCTCCACGTCGGCCAGCACGGTGGGCGCGTAGAACGCACCCGGGCGATCCAGCTGATGGCCGCCGACCAGCAGCTTCGCGCCCGCGTCCACCGAGGCCCGTACCTGCGCGTCCAGCTGTTCCAGCAGGTCCTGGCGTGCCATCGGGCCGATACGGTTGCCGGCTTCACGGCCGTCGCCGATGGTCAGCGCCTGCACCTTCTGGCAGAACTGCGCCACGAAGCGGTCGTAGACCGCGTCTTCAACGATGATGCGCTTGCCGGCGATGCAGACCTGCCCGGTGTTCTGGAAGCGTGAGGCCACCGCCGCTTCGACGGCAGCGTCCAGATCGGCGTCGGCCAGCACGATGAACGGGTCCGAGCCGCCCAGTTCCAGCACCACCTTTTTCAGCGCCTGCCCGGCCTGGGCGGCAATGCTGCGGCCGGCGGCCACGCTGCCGGTCAGGGTGACGGCGGCGATGCGGTCATCGGCGATCGCACGGCTGGTGCCCTCGCGGCTGATGTTGGCGGCGATGAAGGTGCCTTCCGGCAGGCCTGCGTCGCGCCAGGCGGCGTCAAGCAGCTGCGCGGTACCGACGATGTTCTCGGCCGGCTTCAGCAGGAAGCCGTTGCCGCCCATCAGGATCGGTACCGCCGCGCGCATCACCTGCCAGTACGGGAAGTTCCACGGCATGATGCCCAGCACCACGCCCAGCGGCAGGTAGGACACGTAAGCCTTGTCGTCGGGCACCTGGGTCGGTTCGTCGCGCAGGAACTGCGCACCGTGGTCGGCGTACCAGTCGCACAGCACGGCACACTTCTCGATCTCGGCCAGCGATTCGGCCTGGACCTTGCCCATTTCGGCGGTGGCCAGCGCGGCCAGCTTTTCACGGTCACGGCGCAGTACCACCGCCATCGCACGCAGTACGTCTGCACGCTGTTCGAGGCTCCTGGCGCTCCAGGCCGCGAAGCCAACCTGGCCGCGATCCAGGATTGTTTCCAGTTCGGCGTCGGTGGCAAAGGGATGGCTGGCGATCTGCTGGCCGGTGGCCGGATCGCGGGAAATGGCAGTAGTGGGGGCAGCGGACATGCAGGTCTCCTGGTGTCTCGACAACGGGCGGCGGCCCGTCTCCTGCACAGGAATGTGGACCCGATCGACGGGCACAACAAGGCGTCTGCTTATCCTGTGACCTGCACTTACCTGCCTGAATGGGGTTATCGGCAGGGCTGCGCACTGCACCCGCCGAAGCAACAGCAACAATGGGGTTATCGGCAGGGCTGCGCCCTGCACCCGCCGAAGCAACAGCAACAGCCGAAGCAACAGCACAAGCTGGTTTCCTGCGGGATGGCGGGGTGGGTCCGGTTGCGGGGGTCGCTGCAAGTACGTCCATGTAAGCTCGGTCGCCGCTTGCTCGTGTGCGCAGTCCTGCGCACACGGCAAGACCGGGGTTGGGCGTCCTGCCCAACCCGCCCGAGGCATGCCTCGGGCCCATGCGGCTCACGCCCCCACAACCGGACCCACCCCGCCTTCGACAGATCTCCGCGATCTGCAGTAGATCCACGCCATGCGTGGATGAATCTCCATCGGAATCGAATATTTCGAATGGGAATCGAAAAGCATCCACGCATGGCGTGGATCTACTGTGTCGACCAAGGTCGACACCTACCAACAGCCGCAGGGATCTGTCAGAGGTGGGGCGGTGTGGGTGGGCAGGACCGTTGGCGCCATGGATGGCGCCATCGAGCCCCCATGGACGGGTCTACGGCGTGTCCTGCCCACCCACACCGCCCCGCCATCCCGCGGATAGCCGCTGTTGCTGTTGCCGTTGCGTTGAGCAGGTGCAGGGCCGCAGGCCCTGCCGACCCACCCTAATCTTCGACCGGGAACTCCTCGATCGGCTTCAGTACATCGTAGTGCTCGCGATGCAGCTTGCCCTTCAGCTTCGGCAGCTCCGGCAACGGCGCATCCACCCGCGTGTCCGGCAACCGGTCCAGCAGGTTGCGCACCAGCGTCAGCCGACCCAACCGCTGGTCGTTGAAATCCACCAGCGTCCACGGTGCCGCCTCGCGATGCGTCGCGCGCAGCATCGCCTCGCGGGCCTCGGTGTAGGCGCTGTACTTGCTGCGGGATTTCAGGTCCACCGGGGAGAGCTTCCAGCCCTTCAGCGGATCGAGGTGGCGCTCGGCGAAGCGTTTTTCCTGCTGTTCCTGATCCACGCACAGCCAGTACTTGAACAGCAGGATGCCGTCGTCCACCAGCAGTTGCTCGAATACCGGCGCCTGATGCAGGAACTGCTGGTACTCGGTTTCGCTGCAGTAGCCCATCACCCGCTCCACGCCGGCACGGTTGTACCAGCTGCGGTCCATCAGCACGATCTCGCCGGCGGCCGGAAGATGCGAGGCATAGCGCTGGAAATACCACTGGGTGGCTTCGCGGTCGGTGGGCTTGGGCAGTGCCACCACCCGGCATTGACGCGGGTTGAGGTGCTGGCTGATGGCCTGGATCGCGCCGCCTTTGCCTGCGGTATCACGGCCTTCGAACAGCACCAGCAGGCGTTGCCCGCTGTGCTGCACCCAGCGCGCCATCGCGGTCAGTTCCAGCTGCAGCGGCAGCAGCAGTTCGTCGTAGTCCTTGCGCTTGAGCTTGGCCATCATCACACCACGCGGGGAGGGAGCCCGAGCGTAGCGCAGGGATCGCTCAGGCGATGTCGAGGCCCTGCCAGCCATGCTCGCCGGCCAGTCGCTGCAGCAGCGCCGACAGGTCGCGGGCGAAGCTGGCCATGTCGAACAATCCACTGCGCTCGCGTGCCTGCGCCAGCTCGGCGTGCAACGCTGCCAGTGCTGCCGGGTCGTTGCCCAGCGCGCTGGCGGTGGCGATGAATGCCGCATCGTCGGCGACATTCATCCGTGCCAGCCCCAGATGGTGATTGAGGCTGGCGGCCACGCGCGCGGCGAAGGTGTCGCCGGGGCAGGTCAGCACCGGGCAGCCGGCCCATAGTGCGTCGGATGCGGTGGTGTGCGCGTTGTACGGATGCGTGTCGAGGAACAGGTCGGCCAGCGGATAGCGAGCCAGGTACTGCGGATGTGGCAGCTTGGCCATGAACACCAGGCGTGCCGGATCCAGGCCAGCGGCCTTTGCGGCGCTGCGCAGGCGCGCGTCGGCCTGGCCGGGACCGGACAGCAGCCACAGCACGCTGCCGGGCACCGCCTGCAGCACCGCGAAGGCGCGGCCCATGCTGCGTGGATTGAGCTTGTAGCTGTTGTTGAAGCAGCAGAACACCACGCCCTGTTCGGGCAGGCCGCACTCGGCCCGGGACGGTGCCGGTTCGAGCAAGCGGGTGTTGTCCGAGGGCTGGAACGCACGCGGCAGGCGCAGTACGCGCTCGCTGTAGTGGGGTTCCAGTGACGGTGGCAGAACGAAGCTGTCGCCGATCACCGCATCCATCCACGGCGCACCGGACGTGCCGGGATAGGCCAGCCAGTTCAACTGCAGCGGGGCAGGGCGCATCGCCAGCACTTCCGGCGTACCGCCGCCGCCCCAGCCGCGCAGGTCGAACAGCAGGTCGATGCCCTGTGCGCGGATGCGTGCAGCAGTGTCTGCATGGCGGAGTGCGGCCACATCATGCAGCTGCGTGGCCACCTGCAGGCGCTGGCGGATGCGGCTGCCGTCATCGTGGTTCAACGCGAACAGGTGCAGCTGCAACGCCGGGTCATGACGCAACTGCTCGAACAGGGCCACGGTCAACAATCCGGTGGGATGCGCGCCGAAACCATTGGAAAGGAAGCCGACCCGCAGCGGGCCCTGGGAACGCACCTTTACTGGCGGCAACGGCCGCACTGAAGCGGCAACGGCGGATGCCCGGGCACGCGCGCAGGCCAACTGCTCGGCTGCGCTGGCATCTTCGCTGAGGAACGCGAACGGTTCGACCACGCCCTGCCCAGAGGCAAGTGCACCACGTACCTGTGCCGCCAGCGCGTCCACGTCCTGCCAGTCGCACAGGCGACGCTGCCAGGCCAGGCGCTGGGCGGCGATATAGGGTTCGCCCGGCATCAGTGCATGCGCACGGCGATAGGCTGCCGCCGCGCCTTCGGCATCATCGGCATCTTCCAGCGCATGGCCCAGCCACAGCGCAATGCCCGGGTGCTGCGGGGCCAAGGCCGAGGCCTGGCCGAGCAGCTTCGCCGCATCGGCATGCGCGCCGGCCATCCAGGCCACGCGACCCAGCCGTGCCAGTGCTTCAGGGTGGTTCGGGCGCAGCTGCAGTGCACGGCGCGCGGCCTGCTCGCCGGCGGCGATGTCGCCGGCTTCCAGTTCCAGGTCCGCCAGCATCACCCAGGCGACGAAGTCGCCCGGCTGGCGTGCAATCGCCTGTTGCAGGTGCTGCCGCTGCTGCCAGGCCGACATGCGACTCAGCCCGCCGACAACTGGGCCAGGGCGTCGACCTGGTGCTCGTGGCTGAGCCGCTGCAGCAGCGGGTCGAGGTCGCCGGCCAGCACGTTGGGCAGGTCGTACAGGGTCAGGCCTTCCACGCGGTGGTCGGTGATCCGGCCCTGCGGGAAGTTGTAGGTGCGGATGCGCTGGCTGCGGTCACCGCTGCCCACCTGCAGGCGCCGCGACTCGGCCTGCGCCGCGTCCTGGCGCTGGCGCTCGGCATCGAGCAGCTGTGCCTTCAGGCGCTTCATCGCCTTGTCGCGGTTGGCGTGCTGGCTGCGCTCGGTCTGGCATTCCACCACCACGCCGGTCGGCACGTGGGTGATGCGGATGGCCGATTCGGTCTTGTTCACGTGCTGGCCGCCGGCACCGGACGAACGGAACGTATCCACCTTCAGGTCGGCCGGGTTGATGACGATGTCATCGACCTCATCGGCCTCGGGAATGATCGCCACGGTGGCCGCCGAGGTATGGATGCGGCCCTGCGATTCGGTGGCCGGCACGCGCTGCACGCGGTGCGTGCCCGATTCGAACTTCAGGCGCGAGAACGCGCCACGCCCGACCACGCGCGCCACCACTTCCTTGTAGCCGCCATGCTCGCCCGGGCTGTCCGATTCGATCTCGACCTTCCAGCCCTGGCGCTCGGCGTAGCGGGCGTACATGCGGAACAGGTCGCCGGCAAAGATCGCGGCCTCGTCGCCGCCGGTACCGGCGCGCACTTCCAGGAACAGGTTGCCTTCGTCACGCGGGTCGCGCGGCACCAGCAGCAGCGCCAGCTCCTGCTCCAGTTCCTGCAGGCGCGCCTGTGCAGCAGCGATTTCCTCATCGGCCAGCTCGCGCAGGTCCGGGTCGGCGCGCATGCCTTCGGCGGCGGCCAGATCGGCCTTGGCACGGGCTTCATCGGCCAGGGCGATGGTGATCGGTTCAAGTTGGGCGAATTCGCGCGAAAGGTCGCGGAAACGAGTGTTGTCGGCGACCACATCGGGTTCGGCGAGCAGGCGTTCCAGTTCTTCGCGGCGCTCGGCCAGCGCTTCCAGCTTACGGCGCAGGGTCGGCGTCATCGGGTCTCACGGGTGGGTGGCGGTAACCCGGCGTGGCCGGGAACAGGCGCTCGGCGGCGCGGGTCAGGTCGGCATCGCCACTCAGCGCGGCCGCACGCAGGGCGGCGGTCGGCGGATGCAGCAGGCGGTTGGTCAGGCCGTGGGCAAGCAGCTCCAGCACTTCGTCGGCCGGCTTGCCGTTGGCCAGTTGCTGGCGTGCGCGCTCCAGCAGCTCGGCACGGGTGGCTTCGCCGAACGCGCGCAGCTGCCGCAGCGGCGCCTGGTGGGCGCTGGCCTGCTGGGTCTCGACGAAGCGCGACACCTGCAGGTCGATGATCGCCTCGGCTTCGGCGGCGGCCTCGCGACGGCCACGGCGGTTGTCTTCCACCGCCCGCTCGAGATCGTCCACGGTGTAGAGGAAGGCGTCGTTGAGCGTGCCGACCTCGGCCTCGATGTCGCGCGGTACGGCCAGGTCGAACAGCAGCATCGGCTTGTGCCGGCGCGCGCGCAGGGCCTTGGCCACCATTTCGCGATGGATCACCGGTTCGCGCGCAGCGGTGGCCGAGAACACCACGTCGGCCTCACCCAGGTGGCGGTCCAGTTCGGTCAGCGGCAGCGCCACGCCACCATGTCGGCTGGCCAGTTCCTGCGCGTGGGCGAGGGTGCGGTTGGCGATCAGCAGCCGGCGTACCTTGCCTTCGCTCAGGTGCCGTGCAGCCAGTTCGATGGTCTCGCCGGCACCGACCAGCAGTACGGTGGAATCGTCCAGCCGCGCGAACGCGTTCTGCGCCAGGCGCACCGCAGCCGACGCCACCGATACCGGGTTGGCGCCGACCTGGGTATCGGTGCGCGCACGCTTGGCCACCGAGAAGGTCTGCTGGAACAGGCGGTCCAGGCGTTGGCCGAGCAGGCCATGGTCGCGCGCGGTCGACCAGGCATCCTTCACCTGGCCGAGGATCTGCGGTTCACCCAGCACCATCGAGTCCAGCCCGGTGGCGACCCGGAACAGGTGACGCACGGCCTCGGCGTCGGCGTGCTGGTACAGGTAGCCCTGCAGGTCGCCGGCCTGGGTGTGCAGCCACTGGTCCAGCGCCTGTGCCGAATCGGCCACGGCGTACAGCTCGGTGCGGTTGCAGGTGGACAGCAGCACCGCCTCGGCGATCTGCGGAGTATCGCGCAGCGAACCGAGCGCGCGCCGCAACGCCTCACCGGCGAAGGCCGCGCGCTCGCGCAGCTCCACCGGTGCGGTCTGGTGATTCAGTCCGAGCACCCACAGGGTCATTGTTCAGTTGCTTGCGATAAGCTGCTGGCCATTGGACGACATTTTAAGGCCCCGATGCCGACGATGCCCGCATTGATTCGCATCCCCAGTGTTCTGCTGCTGTCCCTGGCCTGCGCCCAGGCCCTGGCGGCGGTGCCGGCCAAGGCCCCCGTGCGGGCCGCGGCCACTGAGGAACTGGCGCTGGAACCGGTGATGGCCGGTGAATTCGCCCTGCAGGCCGGCAAGCTGGCCGAGGCCGCGCGCTGGTACCTGCAGGCCGCGCAGCAGACCGACGGCGACGCCGGCCTGGCCGAGCGCGCGACCCGCATTTCCATGCTGGCCAACGATGACGCCAGCGCCGCCAAGGGCCTGGCGCTGTGGCAGCAACGCGCCCCACGCTCGCTGACCATGCGCAGCGCCGCCGGTGCACTGGCCATGCGCCAGGGCGATGTGAAGGCCGCCCGCACCGAGCTGCAGGCGCTGCTGGCCGACCCCGACGAGCGCGGCTGGAAGTTCGCCCTGGCCGCACTGATCGGCGGTGGCCGCGACCCGGCGGTGCCGGCGCAGGTGCTGGGCGAGCTGGTCGATGCCAATGCCATTCCACCGAAGATCGAGGCCTGGCAGGAGTTCGGTCGCCTGGCCCTGCGCATGGACAAGCCCGAGCTGGCGCGGCGCATGATCGATGAAGTGGTCAAGCGCTTCCCGGAAGAGCCGCGTGTGGCGCTGCTGCGTGCCAGCCAGCTGCAGCAGGCGGGCGAGACCGACAAGGCGTTGTCGCTGCTGCACGACGTCGAGCCAAAGACCCGCCAGGACCCCGAGCTGCGCAATGCGGTGGCCATCGCCTACGACAGCCTGGGACAGCCGGCTGCGGCCGAGCGCGTACTGGCGTTCGGCCCGCAGGACGTACAGACCTGGGGCATGCGCGCCTCGCTGCTGGCCAAGCAGGGCGACAAGGCAGCGCTGTCCAACCTCTACAACGAGCTGTCGCGGCAGGCGGCCAAGCCGGATCCGGCGCAGCGCCTGTTGCTGGGCAAGATCGCCGAATACCTGAAGCGTTACCCCGAGGCGGTGCAGTGGTACCACAGCGTGCCCGGTGGCGATGAACTGAGCGAAGCGCGCCTGCGCGCGGCCAATGCCCAGGCCCTGGCCGGGCGCCTGCCGCTGGCGCTGGACGAAGTGCATGCGATCCAGTCCGATGCGGTGGTCGATGACGATGTACGCCGCGACGCCTACCTGCTGGAGGCCGAGCTGCGCCAACGCGGTGACGACAGTGCCGGTGAACTGGATGCGCTGGCACGCGGCCTGGCCGCCTACCCGGATGACAACGGCCTGCTGTACGCCCGTGCGCTTGCCTGGGAGCGCCGCGACGACATCCCGCGCGCCGAGGCCGACCTGCGTAAGATCCTGGTGACCGACCCGGAAAACGTGCCGGCGCTGAACGCGCTGGGCTACACCCTGGCTGACCGTACCGGCCGCCTGCAGGAGGCGCTGGAGCTGATCGACCGCGCCCGCGTGGCCGAGCCGGACAACGCCGCCATCGTCGACAGCTATGGCTGGGTGCTGTATCGCCTGGGCCGCAAGGAAGAAGCGCTGGTGCAGCTGCGCCGGGCCTGGACCCTGGCCAAGGACCCGGAGATTGCTTCGCACGTTGGCGAAGTGCTGTGGGTGCTGGGCAAGCACGATGAGGCCCGTCATTTCTTCGAGGAAGCGGCCAAGCTCGACCCTGAAAACCGCGCGCTGCTGCGCGCCCGCGAGAAATTCAATCCATGAGTGTTTCCCTGATCCGGCCGTTGCTGTTGGCGGCCGCGACCCTGGCGGTCAGCGCCTGCACCAGCGTGGGCACGCAGAAGACTCCGGCGCCGGCGGTGGTCGAGATCGTTTCCGCCGAAGCGGCGCAGGCCGAAGCGGCGCGCGTGGCCGCGCTGCAGGCACAGCCGGACTGGGCCTTCCAGGGTCGGGTCGCGGTCAGCAAGGGCAAGGACGGCGGCAGCGGTCGCATCGACTGGAAGCAGGACGGGCGCCGCTACGTGGTCGAGCTGAGCGCGCCGGTGACCCGGCAGAGCTGGAAGCTGACCGGCGATACCCATTCCGAAGCCGGTCGCCTGGAAGGGCTGGCCGGTGGCACCCGTGACGGTGAGGACGCCCAGCAGCTGCTGCTCGAGGCGACCGGTTGGGACATTCCGGTCAACCAGCTGCCGGAGTGGATCCGTGGCCTGGTGGCCGGCGATGCTGCCGGTCCGGAGAAGGTCGAGCGCGACGGTGAAGGCCGGCCGCGCCGCATGCAGCAGATGGGCTGGCAGGTGCAGTACCTGGACTGGTACCCGGCCGACGCCGGACGGCCGGCGCTGCCGCGCCGGATCGAGGCCAGCAATGGCGACGCCAAGGTACGCCTGCTGGTGGACCAGTGGGGGCAGGGCACGCCATGAGCGGGGCAGTCGACGACGCGGGCTGGTCCTGGTGGCCGGCCCCGGCCAAGCTGAACCTGTTCCTGCACATCACCGGCCGCCGGGCCGACGGCTACCACGAGCTGCAGACCGTGTTCCGCCTGCTGGACTGGGGGGACCGCATCGGCCTGCGTCTGCGTGAAGACGGCCAGGTGCGTCGGCAGGGCGAGGGCCTGGCCGGTGTGGCCGAGGCCGATGACCTGGCGGTGCGCGCCGCGCGCCTGCTCAAAGAAGTGGCGAATGTCGCGCAAGGCGCGGACATCATCGTGGAAAAGCATGTGTCTGCCGGTGGTGGCTTCGGCGGTGGTTCGTCCGATGCGGCCACCGTGCTGGTGGTATTGAACCGGCTCTGGCGCGCCGGGTTGGACGAGGACGCGCTGGCGGCGCTGGGCCTGCGCCTGGGCGCCGACGTGCCGGTGTTCGTGCGTGGCCGCAATGCCTGGGCTGAAGGGGTGGGCGAGCGCCTGCAGCCGATCACGCTGGCCCCGGCCTGGTATGTGGTGGTTGAACCGGGCGTTCATGTTCCTACGCCGGTCCTGTTTGCAGACCCGGATTTGACGCGCGACAGCCCAGTGGCGAAAATAGAGGACTTCGCTTCCGGGACCCTGGTCGGGAACGCGTTCGAACCGGTGCTGCGCCGCCGTGAGCCTGCCGTCGAGGCAGCGCTTGCCGCGTTGAGCGACATCGGCGCGGCGCGGCTGACCGGGTCGGGAAGTGGTTGTTTCGTCGAGTTCGCATCGCAGGCTGCTGCAGAGCAGGGACGGTCGAAGTTGCCGAAGGAGTTGCGGGCAAGGGTGGCAGCGGGCGTTGCGCGTTCGCCACTGCTGGATGCACTCGAGCAACACTGATTTATCAATGCAGGGGCGTCGCCAAGAGGCCCAAGGCACCAGGTTTTGATCCTGGCATTCGTAGGTTCGAATCCTACCGCCCCTGCCAATAGCGGCTGTGTCCGCGCCTTCCAGCGCATCACCTGCGCGGGACGTGGAAACAACCGCGGTGTTGTCAGCAGCAAGGGTCCATCGGGTCCTTGCCGACTCCGGATCCCCGCCACTCGTCCCCGCCCGAGACAATCATGATGCAAGAGTCCCCGAACCTGCTGGTCTTTTCCGGCAACGCCAACAAACGTCTGGCGCAGAACATCTGCAAGGAACTGGGGGTTCGCCCGGGCAAGGCGCTGGTCTCGCACTTCTCCGATGGTGAAGTGCAGGTGGAAATCGAAGAGAACGTCCGCAAGCAGGACGTGTTCGTGATCCAGCCGACCTGCGCGCCGAGCGCGGAAAACCTGATGGAACTGCTGGTGCTGATCGACGCGCTCAAGCGCGCATCGGTGGCCAGCGTGACCGCCGTGGTGCCGTACTTCGGCTACTCGCGCCAGGACCGCCGCATGCGTTCCTCGCGCGTGCCGATCACCGCCAAGCTGGCGGCGAAGATGTTCAGCACCGCTGGCGCTGATCGCGTGCTGACCGTCGACCTGCACGCCGACCAGATCCAGGGCTTCTTCGATATTCCGGTGGACAACGTGTATGCGTCCCCGCTGCTGCTGGCCGACATCTGGCGCGCCTACGGCACCGAGAACCTGATCGTTGTGTCGCCGGACGTGGGCGGCGTGGTCCGCGCCCGTGCGGTGGCCAAGCGCCTGGATGACGCCGACCTGGCGATCATCGACAAGCGCCGCCCGCGCGCCAACGTCTCCACCGTGATGAACATCATCGGTGACGTCGAAGGCAAGACCTGCGTGATGGTCGATGACATCGTCGATACCGCCGGCACCCTGTGCGCCGCTGCCGCTGCCCTGAAGGCGCGCGGTGCGCTCAAGGTCGCCGCCTACTGCACCCACGCGGTGCTGTCGGGCCCGGCGGTGGACAACATCACCAATTCCCAGCTCGACGAGCTGGTGGTGACCGACACCATCCCGCTGAAGGACGCAGCGCGGGTGTGCAGCAAGATCCGCCAGCTGAGCGTGGCGGAAATGCTGGCCGAAACGATGCGCCGCATCGCCTTCGGCGAGTCGGTCAGCTCGCTGTACGTCGACTGAGTTTTTCGTCCCTGCCGGCAACGGCGGGGACATACCCCGGGTGCTTCTGGTCGCGGAAGCATCTTCAACCGCCACGCCGCAAGGCAAGGCAACAACCTGAGTAGTCGAAAATGTCGAAGACCCATGAAATCAAGGTCACCAAGCGTGAACTGCAGCGTAAGGGTGCGAGCCGCCGCCTGCGTCACGCTGGTGTGATCCCGGCCATCGTGTACGGCGGCAACGCCGAGCCGGTCGCCATCAGCCTGGACCACAACGAAATCTGGCTGGCCCAGCAGAACGAGTGGTTCTATGCCTCGATCCTGGACCTGAACCTGGACGGCCAGGTGCAGAAGGTCCTGCTGCGTGACATGCAGCGCCATCCGTACAAGCAGCTGATCATGCACCTGGACTTCCAGCGCGTGAACGAGAACGAAGCCCTGACCGCTTCGGTCCCGCTGCACTTCATCAACGAAGACACCTCGCCGGCCGGCAAGGCTGCCGACGTCGTGGTCACCCACGAACTGAAGGAAGTGACCATCACCTGCCTGCCGAAGGACCTGCCGGAGTCGATCGAAGTCGACCTGGGCGAGCTGAAGGCCGGTGACGTGGTGTACCTGTCCAACATCAAGCTGCCGAAGGGCGTGGAAATCCCGGCTCTGGCGCTGGGCAAGGACCACGACGACGCCATCGTCACCGCCAAGGCCGGCAAGGCCGACGCGGCTGACGAAGAAGCGGCTGCCGCCGAGTAATACCGCTACGGTGCCTGCCTCCGGGCAGGCACCGTATTGGAAGGAACCATGGCAGGACTGCGACTGATCGTCGGTCTGGGCAACCCCGGATCGGAACACGCCCGGACCCGGCACAATGCCGGGTTTCATTTCGTTGAGGCCCTGGCGGAAAAAGCCGGTGCACGATGGAATGTGGACAGCAAGCTGTTCGGTGAGACCGCCAAGGTCGAGATCGCCGGGCAGACGGTGTGGCTGCTCAAGCCCGCCACCTTCATGAACCTCAGCGGCAAGTCGGTCACCGCCGCACAGCGGTTCTGGAAGATCGAGCCGGAAGAAACCCTGCTGGCCCACGACGAACTGGACCTGGCGCCCGGCGTGGCGCGGCTGAAGTTCGACGGTGGCCACGGTGGCCAGAACGGCCTGCGCGACACCATCCGCCTGCTCGGCCACGGAAAGTTCCATCGCCTGCGCGTGGGTATCGGCCATCCTGGCCATAAGGACCGCGTGGTGGGTTGGGTGCTTGGTCGCCCTTCCAAGGATGATGACGTACTGATTTCGCGCGCCATCGACGATGCCATCGATGTGATGCCGCTGGCAGTGCAGGGCGATTTCAGCGAAGCGATGAAGCGGCTTCATACCCCGAAATAGCCCGCTTTCGGTAGGTGCCAACCTTGGTTGGCACACAATGATCGACACCGAGATGGATTGGCCAAGCAGCGCGCGCGCTGTTTCACCAATCACTTTCACCCCAGAGAGCTGTCACCCATGGGTATCAAATGCGGCATCGTCGGCCTGCCCAACGTCGGCAAGTCGACCCTGTTCAATGCGCTGACCAAGGCGGGTATCGCCGCGGCGAACTTCCCGTTCTGCACCATCGAACCGAACGTCGGCATCGTGCCGGTGCCGGATCCGCGCCTGAACGAGCTGGCAGCGATCATCAACCCGCAGAAGGTCATCCCGACCGCGGTCGAATTCGTCGACATTGCCGGCCTGGTTGCCGGTGCCGCCAGCGGTGAAGGCCTGGGCAACAAGTTCCTGGCGCACATCCGTGAAGTCGATGCGATCACCCACGTGGTGCGCTGCTTCGAGAACGCCGACGTCATCCACGTCAACAACAAGGTCGACCCGATCTCGGACATCGAAACCATCGATACCGAGCTGGCGCTGGCCGACCTGGACAGCGTCGAGAAGGCGCTGAACCGCGCCGAGCGTGCGGCCAAGGGTGGTGACAAGGACGCCGCGGCGCGCAAGCCGGTGCTGGCCAAGCTGCAGGCGGCGCTGTCCGACGGCAAGTCCGGCCGTTCGGTGGGCCTGGACGAGGAAGAGAAGGCGCTGGTGCGCGATCTGTTCCTGCTGACCCTGAAGCCGGTGATGTACATCGCCAACGTGCTGGAAGACGGTTTCGAGAACAACCCGCACCTGGAAGCCGTGCGCGCGCATGCCGCCGCCGAAGGCGCGCAGGTGGTGCCGGTGTCGGCCGCGATCGAAGAAGAGCTGTCCCAGCTCGATGACGAAGACCGAGATACCTTCCTGGCCGATCTGGGCCTGAGCGAGCCGGGCCTGAACCGCGTGATCAACGCGGCCTACAGCCTGCTCGGCCTGCAGACCTACTTCACCGCTGGCGTGAAGGAAGTCCGTGCGTGGACCGTGCGCAAGGGCGCCACCGCCCCGCAGGCCGCCGCGGTCATCCACACCGACTTCGAGAAGGGCTTCATCCGCGCCGAAACCATCGCGTATGACGACTTCATCAAGTACAAGGGCGAAGCCGGCGCCAAGGAAGCCGGTCGCCTGCGCCTGGAAGGCAAGGAATACCGCGTGCAGGAAGGCGACGTGCTGCACTTCCGCTTCAACGTCTGATCCAGCGGCATCGGATCGGCCCCGGACGCCCCGCCTTGTGCGGGGCGTTCGCGTTTCCGGTTATGGACAAAAAAGCACCAGGCTGCGAAACGCTTGCGGTGCGACGTTTGCCGGCACTTGTCCACAGCAAACTCCCATCGCTTTCCACGCCGGATGTGGAAAACCGTGGGGGCGGATCCCTTTCCACGGGAAAGGGCTCCGACCCCGATCAGTGCAGTCGGACCGTGGACAGAATTTCACCACGCTTCGAAACGCCTGCGCTGCAATGCTCGCGCCCACTTGTCCACACCAAGTTCCCATCGCTCTCCACGTCCGGTGTGGAAAACAATCGAAGGACATGGACAAAAAATCACCACGTCCGGAAACGCCCGCACTGCAAGCCTCGCGCCCACTTGTCCACACCAAGTTCCCATCGCTTTCCACGCGCGGTGTGGAAAACCCGCGTGGCCCGCTCTGGTAGTCGCCCACCTTGGTGGGCGCGTGGCAGATCAGTGCCCACCAAGGTGGGCATCTACCAGAGCCAGGTTCCCAAACAACAAGGCCCGCCAATGGCGGGCCCTGTCGTCCACGTTCTGCAATGCGGCGTGCCTTACAGCGCGCTGCCACCGAACTTGTGGGTGTACTGCAGGTTGATGGTGCGGCCGACGCTGTCGAACCAGGACACGTCGTAGTACGGATACGCGGTGTACGTGGCGTCCTTCGGCGGCATCTTGTTGAACACGTTGACCACCGACAGCGACAGGCGCGAGTGGTCGTCGAAGCGGTACTGCAGCGACGCGTTGTAGCGGTAGGTTGCCTTGATGTACGGGCTGTCACCGCTGTCCCACTTGAATACCTGGTCGTAGCTGTCCGAGGTCGGCAGCTTGCCCAGGCGCGAACCATAGACCGTGGCCGACCACGCGTCCTTCTCCCAGGTCACGCTCAGGCTGGTCTTGGTACGCGGGATGTCGAAGTTGCTGTTGACCGCGAACTGGTCCTGGATCGGATCACCGGGGTAGCGCTGGAAATCGTGCTTCTTCACCCAGGTGTGGGTGCCGTTGAGGATGAAGTCGCCGATGCCGGTCTGCAGGCGGTAGCGCAGGCCAATGTCGATGCCGGAGGTGGATTCGCGGGCGACGTTGATCGGGGCGACACGCACGCCGTACAGGCGGCCATCACTGGTGCGGGTGATGCGGTCGAGCGCGTCCACGCAGGTCGGCGAGTTGATGTCGGCACTGCCGAGGCGGCAGTTCGCTTCGCTGGCCAGGATCGTGCGCACGTCCATGTCCTGCACCTGCTTGCGCATGTCGATGTCGAACCAGTCCACCGACAGGTCCAGGCCGATCGCCGGCGACCAGACGAAGCCGGCACTCCACGAGGTGCTGGTTTCCGGGTCGAGCTGGCGGTTGCCGGTGCGGCTGCGGATCAGGTTGTGCTCGTAGTCGGAACAGTCGGCGGCATCGTCGGCGCGGCAGCTGTACAGGTCCACTGCGCTGGTCTCGTCGTTGCCCGGGCCGGCGAACACGTAGTGGAGGTCCGGCGCACGGAACGCGGTGCCGTACGAACCACGCACCAGCAGGGTGTCGATCGGGCGCCATTCCAGACCGCCGCTCCAGGTCGCCTTGCCGACGGTGTGGCCGGAATAGCGGTACTGGTCGTAGCGGCCGGCCACGCTCAGGTTGACCGTCTCGTGCAGCGGCATGCGCAGCTCGGCGGCGGTCGCCCAGCGGTTGCGCGAGCCCTGGCCGTCCGAATCCTTCCAGCTGTAGTAGTAGTACTGGGTGGCCAGCGGATCGGGATTCAGCGCATAGGCCTGCTGGCCCACTTCCACGGTCGCGGCGAACCCGGCATCACCGCCCGGCAGGCCGAACAGCGCGGAATTGGTCAGCGTGAATGCAGCCGTCTCGGTGCGCGACTTCGGCGAATAGGTAGTGCGTGCGGCAATCGAATCGTACTCGGCGCGGGTCAGCGGCCGGTACAGCCGCGACGGGTCCGCGTTGTAGATCGGGAAACCGTCGTCGTCCACGCCCAGCTGCGGGCCCAGGAACAGGTCATTCGCCTTGGCGGCGATGATCTGCGCCCAGCTGATCCGCGACTGGTACTGCGAATGGCTCAGCGCCGCTTCGTAGTCCCAGTTGCCGGCCAGATTGCCCTTGAAGCCGGTGGTCACGCTGAAGGTCTTCTGCGTGCTGCGCACCATTGCATTGCGCAGGCCACCCATCTCCTCGGGCGAGAACTGGCGCTGCCAGAACTCGATCTCGCCGGTGGCCTGGTTGTTGAAATAGCCCGACTCATCGCCATTGGCGTCCATGCGGCCCCACTTGGTGACGTCGCGCATCAGCGACATCGTGTGGTAGCCCAGCTGCACATCGGCGAACCATTGCTGGCCGTTGTCGAAGTCGTAGCTCAGCGAGGCGTAGCCATTGGCGCCGCGGCGCTTGCTGAGGATGGTGCCGTAGCCGATCGAGCTGTCGCTGCCGCAGTAGTAACCGTAGCGCGGGCGGTAGGCGCGGTAGGTGCTGCCCTGGTTCTGCCCGGCCAGCGCTTCGCAGGTGGCCGCGCCCGGATCCAGGTAGTCGTCGTTGTAGTCCGTACGCAGGTAAGCGCGGCGGGCGATGCGCGAGCCCTCGGTGGGGCCGTCCTGGGTCGAATCCTGGATGTCGCGCTCATAGGCCCACAGCGGGGTCTGCGACTGCAGCTCGACGCTGTACACGGCGTTGAAGTTGCCGCGGCTGAAGCCGCTGGCCAGGCTCATGTCGAACGACTCGCCACCGCCTTCGCTGGTGGTGCCCATGCGCATGTCGATCGTGGTGCCGTCGGCCTTCTTCTTCAGGATGAAGTTGACCACGCCGGCGATCGCGTCCGAGCCGTAGATGGCCGAGGCGCTGCCGGTCAGCACTTCGATGCGCTCGATCATCCCCAGCGGGATGTTGGAGACATCGGTGAAGTTGCTGCGGCCCTTGAACGGCATCGGGAAGTCGGCGATGCGGCGGCCATTGACCAGCACCAGCGTGTGGTTCGGGCCCAGGCCGCGCAGGTCCACCTGCTGGGCGCCCGGCGAGAAGTCGGCGCCGCTGGAAGACTGCTGGCTCTGGGTCTCACCGCCGTTCTGGGTCATTGCGCGCAGCACGTCCGGCACGCTGGTGAAGCCGCTTGAGCGGATCTGTTCGGCGTTGATCACCGTGATCGGGGCGGGGCCTTCCACCTGGGCGCGCGGAATGCGCGAACCGGTGACCTGCACCGCGTCCAGTTGTTGAACCGAGGAGGAAGCCGGTGCTTGGGCCGCCGCGGAAGCAGCCACGCCCATCAACGCCAGCTGGATCGACCACGCCATCGCCTTTCTACGCATGAGGAATTCTCGGAAATGAAGCCGGCCCGCAGAGGAGGGGCCCTGTCCCCCATTCAGATTTCCGGAACGGGCGCGCGCATTTAACGCCTTTTTCATGTCCTTGACTACTGGGTCCCTATCTGGCAAAGAGTGGAAACGCTTGCAAGTCGATTTTGTTCAGGGAGATCAAGATGCGACGCCTCCATCGGACCCTGCGTGCCCCCTTCGCCTGGCTGGCGCTGCTGGTCTTGGCCGTGCCGTTGGTCGCCCTTGCGCAGGACCTGCAGGGCCCGGGCTTCGCCTACTACGAAGCCGGCGATCTCGACGCGCCCCGGCCCGGTCCGCGCGCACCGGCCATGATGCTGATGGGCGGTGGCGAATGGGTGCCGGAGGCCTTCCACTGGTGGCTGAAGCAGGCTGGTAATGGCCGCGTGCTGATCCTGCGCGCTTCTGGCAGTGATGAGCTGCAGGACCGCCTGTACCGCGAGATCGGCGGTACCACCGCAGTGCAGACGCTGGTCTTCGACAGCCGCCGCGGCGCCGACGATCCGGCCGTGCTGCGCGTGGTTGCCGCAGCTGATGCCATCTTCATTGCCGGTGGTGACCAGTCGCGCTACATCCGCTTCTGGAAGGGCACTGCGCTCAACCGCGCGCTGAACGCCCACGTGCGCGCTGGCAAGCCGATTGCCGGTACCAGTGCGGGGCTCGCCATCCTCGGTGGCTATGCCTACGGCGCGATGGACGGCGGCAGCATCACCTCTGCCGGTGCCCTGGCGGACCCGATGGGCAGCGCGGTGACCATGGACAGCGGCTTCCTGCAGATGCCCTACCTGCAGCGCGTGGTCACCGACACCCACTTCGACAAGCGCGACCGGCTCGGTCGCCTGATCGTGTTCGTGGCGCGCGCTGCCCAGGACAGTGGCGACCCCGACATCGTCGGCATCGGCGTCGACGAGGACACCGCCCTGTGCGTGGAGCCTGATGGCCAGGCGCAGGTCTACAGTGCTGACGGCGAGGGTAAGGTCTGGGTGGTCAGCCCCGGCCGCGATGCCGACCGCCTGGTCGAGGGCGAGCCGCTGCGCTTCCGGGCGGTGCCGGTAACGGTGGTCGCCAGCGGCAGCCGCATGCGCCTGGATGACGTCCAGGCCGAGGCCGACTACCAGGCCGTGGCCGACGTCAGCGATGGCGAGCTTGAGTTCACGCTTCGGTAGTGCCGGCCGCTCGCCGGCAACCCACCTTCCCTGGTACGCCCCTCGCCGGCCAGCGGCCGGCACTACCCTGCAATCCATTCCCCGTTACGGCTGGAGACGTATCCGATGAAACTGCGCCTGGCGCTGTCTATGCTGCTGTCCCTGCCCATGCTTGCCCAGGCCGCACCGGCCGCTTCACCGCTGCTGGTCATCCACGGCGGCGCCGGCGTCGAGCGCAAGGACCTGTCGCCGGCCGAGGAAAAGGCCGCACGTGACGCGCTGCGGGCGGCACTGCTGAAGGGTCATGCGGAACTGGCGGCGGGGCGCCCCGCGCTGGCCGCAGTCACCGCCGCGATCACCGTGCTGGAGGACGATCCCACCTTCAACGCCGGCAAGGGCGCAGTGTTCACCCACGACGGCCGCAACGAGCTGGATGCGGCGGTCATGGATGGCGCGAACCAGGCGGCGGGCGCGGTGGCGGGCGTTCAGCGGGTGCGCAACCCGATCCTGCTGGCGCAGACCGTGATGCAGAAATCCCGCCACGTGATGATGGTCGGGCAGGGCGCCGAAGCCTTCGCGGCCGAGCAGGGGATTCCTCTGGTCGATCCCTCCTACTTCCGTACAGAGAAGCGCTGGCAGCAGCTGCAGCGCGCGCTGAAGGAAGAGGCCAGCGGCCAGGCGCATGCCGACCTGGAGACTGCAAAGCACTTCGGTACCGTTGGTGCGGTCGCATTGGACGCGCAGGGGCATCTGGCCGCCGGCACCTCCACCGGGGGCATGACCAACAAGCGTTACGGCCGGGTCGGTGACTCGCCGATCATCGGTGCCGGCACCTGGGCCGACGCACGCTGCGCGGTGTCCGGCACCGGGTGGGGCGAGTACTACATCCGCACTGCGGCCGCGCACGAGATCTGCGCGCGCATGCGCTACCAGGGGCAGAGCCCGGAGCAGGCCGGCAAGGGCGTGATCAACGAGACGATTCCGCAGATGGGCGGCGACGGCGGTGCGATCGTGCTCGGCGCAGACGGAAAAATGGCCACGCCGTTCAACACCCAGGGCATGTATCGGGGCTGGATCGGCGGCGACGGCGTCCCTCATGTCGCAATTTTCGCCAACGAGACCCTGCCGGTTCCCGGGCAATAACCTTGCGTATCAATGGGTTTGCGACAGCGTGTGAAAAAAATGGAAAAAAGCGTTGACAGCCCCCCGTCCCATCAGCAGAATAAGCGGCTCACCACCACACACCGCAACGCTTCGGCGGCAACGGAATGGGGTGGTAAGGAGGGATACCCAAGCGGCCAACGGGGGCAGACTGTAAATCTGCTGGCTTACGCCTTCGGTGGTTCGAATCCACCTCCCTCCACCAGTTTCACGTTGTGACATTCCCGGCGCGGGAGTAGTTCAATGGTAGAACCTCAGCCTTCCAAGCTGATGGTGCGGGTTCGATTCCCGTCTCCCGCTCCATTGAATGAACTTTGAATATTATCGAGTTCATGTCATAATGCAAAACTCGGCTCACGTAGCTCAGTCGGTAGAGCACTTCCTTGGTAAGGAAGAGGTCGAAGGTTCGATTCCTTTCGTGAGCACCATCTTAAGCATCACCTCTCAGACGAATTCGAGATAAGCAGCCATGGCCAAGGGTAAGTTCGAGCGCACCAAGCCGCACGTCAACGTCGGCACCATCGGTCACGTCGACCACGGCAAGACCACGCTGACCGCCGCACTGACCAAGATCGGTGCCGAGCGCTTCGGTGGCGAGTTCAAGGACTACTCCTCGATCGACGCCGCTCCGGAAGAAAAGGCGCGTGGCATCACGATCTCGACCGCGCACGTCGAATACGAATCCCCGATCCGTCACTACGCCCACGTTGACTGCCCGGGCCACGCTGACTACGTCAAGAACATGATCACCGGTGCCGCCCAGATGGACGGCGCGATCCTGGTGTGCTCGGCCGCTGACGGCCCGATGCCGCAGACCCGTGAGCACATCCTGCTGTCGCGCCAGGTCGGCGTGCCGTACATCGTCGTGTTCCTGAACAAGGCCGACATGGTGGACGACGCCGAGCTGCTCGAGCTGGTCGAGATGGAAGTGCGCGAACTGCTGAGCAAGTACGAGTTCCCGGGCGACGACACCCCGATCATCGCCGGTTCGGCCCGTCTGGCGCTGGAAGGCGACCAGAGCGACATCGGCGTGCCGGCCATCCTGAAGCTGGTCGACGCGCTGGACAGCTGGATTCCGGAGCCGGAGCGTGCGATCGACAAGCCGTTCCTGATGCCGGTGGAAGACGTGTTCTCGATCTCGGGCCGCGGCACCGTGGTGACCGGTCGTATCGAGCGCGGCGTGATCAAGGTTGGCGACGAAATCGAAATCGTCGGCATCCGTCCGGTGCAGAAGACCACCGTGACCGGCGTTGAAATGTTCCGCAAGCTGCTGGACCAGGGTCAGGCAGGCGACAACGCTGGCCTGCTGCTGCGCGGCACCAAGCGTGACGACGTCGAGCGTGGCCAGGTGCTGGCCAAGCCGGGCACGATCAAGCCGCACACCAAGTTCGAAGGCGAAGTGTACGTTCTGTCGAAGGACGAGGGCGGCCGTCACACCCCGTTCTTCAACGGCTACCGTCCGCAGTTCTACTTCCGCACCACCGACATCACCGGCGCCGCCAAGCTGCCGGAAGGCGTCGAAATGGTGATGCCGGGTGACAACGTCAAGATGGAAGTCACCCTGATCAACCCGGTGGCCATGGACGAAGGTCTGCGCTTCGCCATCCGCGAAGGCGGCCGTACCGTCGGCGCTGGCGTGGTCTCGAAGATCATCGAGTAAGCCTGCAGTACCGGTGGTTGCATAGCGCCGCCGGTTACGCGAATGGCGGGCCGGGAACCTCGGTCCGCCTTCGCCGTCTAAGGGAAGGCAAGTTTCAACACGTACGCCAGTAGCTCAATTGGCAGAGCAGCGGTCTCCAAAACCGCAGGTTGGGGGTTCGAGTCCCTCCTGGCGTGCCATCTGCCCACCTTATCCAGCGGCCTGGGCCGCTAAAGCAGACACAGCCGGATGAATAGCAAGATCGAACACTCCAAGGACAACTCCGCCAACGGCGGGGATATCGTCAAGTACGTCGCCGCATCGCTGCTGGTGCTGGCCGGTCTGTTCGTCTGGTTCTGGTTCTCCGCCGACTCCGGTCGCGCCACCCAGCTGGGTGCGTGGGCGGGTCAGCTGCGTGCGTTGGCGGTCGTGGTCGGTCTGGTTGGCGGTATCGGCGTGTTCATGCTGACCGGCAAGGGGCGCGACACCCGCGAATTCCTCTCCGAGTCGCGCTTCGAACTGCGCAAGGTGGTCTGGCCGACGCGCCAGGAAGCCATCCGCATGACCTGGGTCGTGATGGTGGTGGTGACCATTCTCAGTCTGTTGCTGGGTGGGTTCGATTACGTCATTCAGTGGCTGGTTCAGTTGTTCCTGAGCCGCTAAGGAGAATTGCATGAAGCGTTGGTACGTCGTTCACGCCTATTCGGGCTTCGAGAAGTCGGTGGCGCAGGCTCTGCGCGATCGCATCGTCCGTGACGGCATGGAAGAGCGCTTCGGCGATGTCCTGGTCCCGACCGAAGAAGTGGTCGAGATGCGCGCTGGCCAGAAGCGCCGCTCCGAGCGCAAGTTCTTCCCGGGTTACGTGCTGGTCCAGATCGAGACCCACGAAGAAGCCGGTATTCCGCGCATCGACAACGAAAGCTGGCACCTGGTCAAGGAAACCCCGCGCGTGATGGGCTTCATCGGCGGCACCGCCGACCGTCCGCTGCCGATCGCCGATTCCGAGGCCGAAGCCATCCTGAATCGCGTTCAGGAAGGTGTCGAGAAGCCGCGTCCGAAGGTGCTGTTCGAGCCGGGCCAGATGGTCCGCGTTACCGACGGCCCGTTCAATGATTTCAATGGCGTCGTCGAAGAAGTCAACTACGAGAAGAGCCGTCTGCGCGTCTCGGTGCTGATCTTCGGTCGCGCCACTCCGGTCGAACTCGAGTTCGGCCAGGTCGAAAAGGCCGTCTGACCTGCCCGTAGAGTCGAGCTTGCTCGACTTTGCTGATCAGTCGAGCAAGCTCGACTCTGGGGAACCAGGAGCCGGGCCTTGCCCGGTTTCGTCCGTTTATGTGCCGCTTCAGGCATGTGAAGAAAAAACCTGTTATAGTGCGCGGCTCCCCGCTGGGAAGCCAGCAGGACGAGGCCGCCGCAAGGTGGCCTTCAGCATGATTTCAAAACGCGATGCCGGGACGCGTGATTCCCGGTCCGATGGGGAGCCTGTTGTCGAAAGGCGCTAGCACCCGGAGAGTACTCACATGGCAAAGAAAGTTGTCGGTTACATCAAGCTGCAGGTGAAGGCCGGTCAGGCCAACCCCTCGCCGCCGGTCGGTCCTGCGCTGGGTCAGCGCGGTCTGAACATCATGGAATTCTGCAAGGCGTTCAACGCTGCCACGCAGAAGCTCGAGCCGGGTCTGCCGGTTCCGGTGATCATCACGGCCTACTCGGACCGTACGTTCACCTTCATCACCAAGAGCACCCCGGCCACCACCCTGCTGAAGAAGGC
The DNA here is from genome assembly GCF_029836955.1 of Stenotrophomonas sp. GD04054. NCBI lineage: Bacteria > Pseudomonadati > Pseudomonadota > Gammaproteobacteria > Lysobacterales > Lysobacteraceae > Stenotrophomonas > Stenotrophomonas sp. GD04054. The sequence goes on from NZ_JAOECR010000020.1 coordinate 45,975, forward strand.
CGCTGGCATCTCGTCGGGCTCCAAGCGCCCGAACACCGAGAAGGTCGGCAAGGTCACCCGTAAGCAGCTGGAAGAGATCGCCAAGGCGAAGGAACCGGATCTGACTGCCGCCGACCTGGACGCCGCCGTGCGTACCATCGCTGGCTCTGCCCGTTCCATGGGCCTCGTGGTGGAGGGTTAATAAGATGGCACAGACCAAGCGTGAGAAGGCCATCAAGGCCGCCGTCGTTCCGGGCAAGGCATACGCCTTCGAGGACGCGATCAACATCCTGAAGAGCGCCACCAAGGCCAAGTTCGTCGAGTCGATCGACGTCGCTGTGCGCCTGGGCGTCGATGCGAAGAAGTCCGACCAGCAGGTCCGTGGCTCCACCGTGCTGCCGGCCGGTACCGGCAAGTCGGTCCGCGTCGCCGTGTTCGCTCCGGCCGGTGCCAAGGCTGACGAAGCCCTGGCCGCTGGCGCCGAAGCCGTCGGTATGGATGATCTGGCCGAGAAGATGCAGGCCGGCGATCTGAACTACGACGTCGTCATCGCGACCCCGGACGCCATGCGCGTCGTCGGTAAGCTGGGCACCGTGCTGGGCCCGCGCGGCCTGATGCCGAACCCGAAGGTCGGCACCGTTTCCCCGAACCCGGGTGAAGCCGTGAAGAACGCCAAGTCGGGTCAGGTCCGTTACCGCACCGACAAGGCCGGCATCATCCACTGCACCATCGGCAAGGCCGACTTCGCCGAAGACGCGCTGAAGTCGAACCTGACCGCGCTGCTGCTGGACCTGATCAAGGCCAAGCCGGCCACCTCGAAGGGCACCTACCTGCAGAAGGTTTCGGTCAGCTCGACGATGGGCCCGGGCGTCACCGTCGACCAGTCGTCGCTGACCCTGAAGTAATTGTTTCAAGCGGTCACGGTACCTTCGGTGCCGTGACCGTGACATTTGAAGGCATCGCTGGCCGTACATCGCCCGCGGTAGCCGTCAAAGACCGCAGGCGCGGTCGTGGCAATACCGGCGACGGGCACGGAAGCTCGATCTGGCAAGGAGTCGCCGCCGGAGCAGTCATGAGCGCTTAATCGATTCCCCGGAATCACCCTGCGTAGATGGTGCCCTTCTGGAGTTTTTCTGGTTCACGCACGTCTGGGTTTCCCAGGTTGGCCCACTCCAGGTCTAGAACGGCCCACCCCCGGAACATCATCCCGATGTTCCCGGCGTCCAGGACGGATGCCGCACAGGACCGCACACGGCAGGAGCCGTAAGCGGAGTTCAATAGGAGGAGTGCAATGGCTCTCAATCTGTCCCAGAAGCAAGAAGTAGTCGCCGAGCTGGCAGACGTCGCCGCCAAGGCCCACTCCTTGATCGCAGCCGAATACGCTGGCACCACGGTCGCCCAGATGACCGCGATGCGCAAGCAGGCTCGTGAAACCGGTGTTTTCTTGAAGGTTGTCAAGAACACCCTGGCTTCGCGCGCCGTTGAAGGCACCGAGTTCGCAGTCGCCCAGGACCAGATGGTTGGTCCGCTGCTGTACGCGTTCTCGCTCGAGGAGCCCGGCGCTGCCGGTCGCCTGATCAAGGAAGCCGCCAAGGGCAACGACAAGCTGAAGGCTAAGGTCGTCGCCATCGGTGGCGAAGTGTTCCCGGCAAGCCACGTCGAAGTGCTGGCCTCGCTGCCGACCCGCGACCAGGCCCTGGCCATGCTGGCCCGCGTCCTGACCGAGCCGGTCACGATGTTTGCCCGCGCCATCAAGGCCGTTGGCGAGAAGCAGGGTGGTGGCGACGTCGCCGCCGACGCTGCCGAGCCGGCCGCCGAGACCGCCTGAGTTTCGACTTACCGTGGTTCCTGACGGAACCTCAACCCAGAAAATCATCCAAAGGTATTAATCATGTCCCTTACCAACGAACAGATCGTCGACGCCATCGCCGAGAAGTCCCTGATGGAAGTGATGGAGCTGGTCAAGGCCATCGAAGAGAAGTTCGGCGTCTCCGCCGCTGCTCCGGTTGCCGTGGCTGCTGCCGCTGGCCCGGCCGCTGCTGTTGAAGAGCAGACCGAGTTCACCGTCACCCTGAAGTCGGCCGGCGACAAGAAGGTCGAAGTCATCAAGGCCGTCCGCGCCATCACCGGCCTGGGCCTGAAGGAAGCGAAGGACCTGGCCGAAGCCGGTGGCGTCCTGAAGGAAGGCGCTTCGAAGGACGACGCCGAGAAGATGAAGAAGGACCTGGAAGCTGCTGGCGCGACTGTCGAAGTCAAGTAAGCAGTTACCTTGCATCGTCACCGATTCACGGCGATGCAGCCAAGGCTGGGGGCGTAAGCCCCCGGCCTTTGGTCGTTGTTGCAGTACCGGTAGGGTCGACTGTTGGTCGACTGTTTCAAAAGCAGAAAAAGCCCAACACGGGCTGCGGTCAGACCCCGGCAGGCCAGCGCAGAGCGCGGCAGCGGGGGAGTGGATGCAGACGAGTTGGCAGTTGGAAGTAGCGGGAGAAGGCGTGCTGGTGCCGGCAATACCAGCGACTTCCAACTGACAATTTCAAGTTCCCTTCGGATCGTGGGCGCACGATCCGCACAACAAGGTGGAAGACCTCATGACGTCCTATTCGTTCACCGAAAAAAAGCGTATCCGCAAGGATTTCGGCAAGCAGCGCTCGATTCTCGAAGTGCCGTTCCTGCTCGCCATCCAGGTGGATTCCTATCGTGAATTCCTGCAGGAAAACGTCGATCCGGCCAAGCGCACGGACCACGGCCTGCACGCTGCGCTGAAGTCGGTCTTCCCGATCGCCAGCTACAGCGGCAATGCTGCCCTGGAATACGTCGGCTACAAGCTGGGCGAACCGGTCTTCGACGAGCGTGAGTGCCGCCAGCGTGGCATGAGCTACGGCGCGCCGCTGCGCGTGACCGTGCGCCTGGTGATCTACGACCGTGAGTCGTCGACCAAGGCCATCAAGTACGTGAAGGAGCAGGAGGTCTATCTGGGCGAAATCCCGCTGATGACCGAGAACGGCACCTTCATCGTCAACGGCACCGAGCGCGTCATCGTCTCGCAGCTGCACCGTTCGCCGGGCGTGTTCTTCGACCACGACCGTGGCAAGACCCACAGCTCGGGCAAGCTGCTGTACAGCGCCCGCATCATTCCTTACCGCGGCTCCTGGCTGGACTTCGAGTTCGACCCGAAGGATGCGCTGTTCACCCGTATCGACCGTCGCCGCAAGCTGCCGGTGTCGATCCTGCTGCGCGCGCTCGGCTACAGCAACGAAGAGATGCTGGCCGAGTTCTTCGAGATCAACACCTTCCACATCAACCCGGATGAAGGCGTCCAGCTGGAGCTGGTGCCGGAGCGCCTGCGTGGCGAAACCCTGGGCTTCGACCTCGCCGACGGCGACAAGGTCATCGTGGAAGCCGGCAAGCGCATCACCGCGCGTCACATCAAGCAGCTGGAAGCCTCGGGCATCGCCGCCCTGGCCGTGCCGGACGACTACATCGTCGGCCGCATCCTGTCGCACGACGTGGTCGATGCTTCGACCGGCGAACTGCTGGCCCAGGCCAATGACGAGATCACCGACGAGCAGCTGCAGGCCTTCCGCAAGGCCGGTGTGGATGCCGTGGGCACCCTGTGGGTGAACGATCTGGATCGTGGCCCGTACCTGTCCAACACCCTGCGCATCGACCCGACCAAGACCCAGCTGGAAGCCCTGGTCGAGATCTACCGCATGATGCGTCCGGGCGAGCCGCCGACCAAGGATGCCGCGCAGAACCTGTTCCACAACCTGTTCTTCACCTTCGAGCGCTACGACCTGTCCGCGGTCGGCCGCATGAAGTTCAACCGTCGCGTGGGCCGCAAGGAAACCACCGGCGAAGCCGTGCTGTACGACCGCAAGTACTACGGTGAGCGCAACGACGAAGAGTCCAAGCGCCTGGTTGCCGCCCATGGCGACAGCTCCGACATCCTGGACGTGATCAAGGTCCTGACCGAGATCCGCAACGGTCGCGGCGTGGTCGATGACATCGATCACCTGGGCAACCGTCGCGTGCGTTCGGTCGGCGAAATGGCCGAGAACGTGTTCCGCGTGGGCCTGGTCCGCGTCGAGCGCGCGGTCAAGGAGCGCCTGTCGATGGCCGAGTCGGAAGGCCTGACCCCGCAGGAGCTGATCAACGCCAAGCCGGTTGCCGCTGCCATCAAGGAGTTCTTCGGCTCCTCGCAGCTGTCGCAGTTCATGGACCAGAACAACCCGCTGTCGGAAGTGACCCACAAGCGTCGCGTCTCGGCCCTGGGCCCGGGCGGCCTGACCCGTGAGCGCGCCGGCTTCGAAGTGCGCGACGTGCACCCGACCCATTACGGCCGCGTCTGCACCATCGAAACCCCGGAAGGCCCGAACATCGGCCTGATCAATTCGCTGGCCGTGTACGCCCGCACCAACCAGTATGGTTTCCTCGAGACTCCGTACCGCAAGGTCGTGGACGGCAAGGTCTATGACGAAGTCGAGTTCCTGTCGGCGATCGAAGAAAACGAGTACGTCATTGCGCAGGCCAACGCGCTGACCGACGCCAAGGGCACCCTGACCGAGCAGTTCGTTCCGTGCCGCTTCCAGGGCGAATCGCTGCTGAAGCCGCCGGCGGAAGTCCACTTCATGGACGTCTCGCCGATGCAGACCGTGTCGATCGCGGCCGCGCTGGTTCCGTTCCTGGAGCACGATGACGCCAACCGCGCACTGATGGGCGCCAACATGCAGCGTCAGGCGGTGCCGACCCTGCGTGCGCAGAAGCCGCTGGTCGGTACCGGCATCGAGCGCGCCGTGGCGCGTGACTCCGGTGTGACCGTGAACGCCCGCCGTGGTGGCGAGATCGTGCAGATCGACGCGGCCCGCATCGTGGTCAAGGTCAACGAGGAAGAGATCGTTGGCGCTACCGATGCAGGCGTGGACATCTACAACCTGGTCAAGTACACCCGTTCGAACCAGAACACCTGCATCAACCAGCGTCCGCTGGTCCAGGTGGGTGACGTCATCGCCCGCGGCGACGTGCTGGCCGACGGTCCGTCCACCGACATCGGCGAACTGGCCCTGGGCCAGAACATGCTGATCGCGTTCATGCCGTGGAACGGCTACAACTTCGAAGACTCCATCCTGCTCTCCGAGCGCGTGGTGGAAGAGGATCGTTACACCACGATCCACATCGAAGAGCTGACCTGCGTCGCGCGTGACACCAAGCTGGGGCCGGAGGAAATCTCCGCCGACATCCCGAACGTCTCCGAGCAGGCGCTGAACCGCCTGGACGAGAGCGGCGTGGTGTACATCGGTGCGGAAGTCCGCGCCGGCGACATCATGGTCGGCAAGGTCACCCCGAAGGGCGAAAGCCAGCTGACCCCGGAAGAAAAGCTGCTGCGCGCGATCTTCGGCGAGAAGGCTTCGGACGTGAAGGACAGCTCGCTGCGCGTTCCGCCGGGCATGGACGGCACCGTCATCGACGTGCAGGTCTTCACCCGCGACGGCATCGAGAAGGACAAGCGCGCCCGCCAGATCGAAGAGTCTGAAATCAAGCGCGTCAAGAAGGACTTCGACGACCAGTTCCGCATCCTGGAAGCCGCCATCTACATGCGTCTGCGTTCGCAGATCGTGGGCAAGGTGGTCAACGGTGGCGCTGGCCTGAAGAAGGGCGACGTCATCAGCGACGCGTTCCTGGACGGCCTGAAGAAGGCTGACTGGTTCGCCCTGCGCATGAAGGACGAGGACGCTTCGGAAGCCATCGAGCGCGCCCAGAAGCAGATCCAGGCGCACGAGAAGGAATTCGAGCGTCGCTTCGCCGACAAGCGCGGCAAGATCACCGCCGGTGACGACCTCGCCCCGGGCGTGCTGAAGATGGTCAAGGTGTTCCTGGCCGTGAAGCGCCGCATCCAGCCGGGCGACAAGATGGCAGGCCGCCACGGCAACAAGGGTGTGGTCTCCAACGTGGTGCCGGTCGAGGACATGCCGTACATGGCCTCGGGCGAAACCGTGGACATCGTGCTGAACCCGCTGGGCGTGCCGTCGCGTATGAACATCGGCCAGATCCTGGAAGTGCATCTGGGCTGGGCTGCCAAGGGCCTGGGCCGCAAGATCCAGGCGATGATGGAAGCCCAGGCGGCGGTTGCCGACCTGCGCAAGTTCCTGGACGACATCTACAACCACGACGACACCAACGTGGCCAACCGTGTCGACCTGTCGCAGTTCAGCGACGAGGAACTGCTGCGTCTGGCCCGTAACCTCACCGACGGCGTGCCGATGGCCACCCCGGTGTTCGACGGCGCCACCGAAGCGGAAATCAAGCGCATGCTGGAACTGGCCGACCTGCCGAGCAGTGGCCAGACCCAGCTGTACGACGGCCGCACCGGTGAAGCGTTCGATCGCCACACCACCGTGGGTTACATGCACTACCTGAAGCTGAACCACCTGGTCGACGACAAGATGCACGCTCGTTCGACCGGTCCGTACTCGCTCGTCACCCAGCAGCCGCTGGGCGGCAAGGCGCAGTTCGGCGGCCAGCGCTTCGGTGAAATGGAAGTCTGGGCGCTGGAAGCCTACGGCGCGGCCTACACCCTGCAGGAAATGCTGACGGTGAAGTCCGATGACGTGCAGGGCCGCAACCAGATGTACAAGAACATCGTCGACGGTGAGCACGAGATGGTCGCGGGCATGCCGGAATCCTTCAACGTGCTCGTGAAGGAAATCCGCTCGCTGGCCATCAACATGGAACTGGAAGACAACTGATCCATGCCGGCGCTGCGGCCTCTGCCGCCGCGCCGCTGGCAGTCAACTGAAAGCCCATCGACACAGCATTCCTCCTTCTGGAGAACACCATGAAAGACCTGCTCAACCTCTTCAACCAGCAGCGCCAGACGCTGGACTTCGACGCGATCAAGATCGCGCTGGCCTCGCCGGACCTGATCCGTTCGTGGTCCTTCGGCGAAGTGAAGAAGCCGGAAACCATCAACTACCGTACCTTCAAGCCGGAACGCGACGGCCTGTTCTGCGCCGCCATCTTCGGCCCGGTGAAGGACTACGAGTGCCTGTGCGGCAAGTACAAGCGCATGAAGCACCGCGGCGTGGTCTGCGAAAAGTGCGGCACCGAAGTGACCCTGGCCAAGGTGCGTCGCGAGCGCATGGGCCATATCGACCTGGCTTCGCCGGTCGCGCACATCTGGTTCCTGAAGTCGCTGCCGTCGCGCATCGGCCTGATGCTGGACATGACCCTGCGCGACATCGAGCGCGTGCTGTACTTCGAAGCCTACGTGGTGACCGAGCCGGGCCTGACCGCCCTGGAGCGCCGCCAGCTGCTGACCGAAGAACAGTACCTGCAGGCCCGCCAGGAGCACGGTGACGACTTCGACGCCGCGATGGGCGCCGAGGCCGTGTACGAACTGCTGCGCACGATCGACCTGCAGTCGGAAATGACCCGCCTGCGCGAGGAAATCGCCGCTACCGGTTCGGAAACCAAGCTCAAGCGCCTCACCAAGCGCATCAAGCTGATCGAAGCCTTCCTGGAGTCGGGCAACCGTCCGGAATGGATGGTCATGACCGTGCTGCCGGTGCTGCCGCCGGACCTGCGTCCGCTGGTCCCGCTGGATGGTGGCCGCTTCGCGACCTCCGACCTGAACGACCTGTACCGCCGTGTCATCAACCGTAACAACCGCCTGCGCCGCCTGCTCGAACTGAGCGCGCCGGACATCATCGTGCGCAATGAAAAGCGCATGCTGCAGGAATCGGTCGATGCGCTGCTGGACAACGGCCGTCGTGGCCGTGCCATCACCGGCACCAACAAGCGCCCGCTGAAGTCGCTGGCCGACATGATCAAGGGCAAGCAGGGCCGCTTCCGCCAGAACCTGCTGGGCAAGCGCGTCGACTACTCGGGCCGTTCGGTCATCGTGGTCGGTCCGTACCTGCGCCTGCACCAGTGCGGCCTGCCGAAGAAGATGGCGCTTGAGCTGTTCAAGCCGTTCGTCTTCGCCAAGCTGCAGCGTCGTGGCCTGGCCACCACCATCAAGGCCGCCAAGAAGCTGGTCGAGCGCGAAGAAGCCGAAGTCTGGGACATCCTGGAAGAGGTCATCCGCGAGCATCCGGTGATGCTGAACCGTGCGCCGACCCTGCACCGTCTGGGCATCCAGGCGTTCGAGCCGGTGCTGATCGAAGGTAAGGCCATCCAGCTGCACCCGCTGGTCTGCACCGCGTTCAACGCCGACTTCGACGGTGACCAGATGGCCGTCCACGTGCCGCTCTCGCTGGAAGCCCAGCTGGAAGCGCGTGCGCTGATGATGTCGACCAACAACATCCTGTCGCCGGCCAACGGCGAGCCGATCATCGTGCCGTCGCAGGACGTCGTGCTGGGTCTGTACTACATGACCCGGTCGCTGGAAAACAAGAAGGGCGAGGGCATGGCCTTCGCCAACATCGCTGAAGTGAAGCGTGCCTACGACAACCGCGTGGTGGAACTGCACGCGCGCGTCAAGGTCCGCATCACCGAGGTGGTGACCGACGAAGACGGTGTGAAGCAGAACAAGACCTCGATCGTGGACACCACGATCGGTCGCGCCCTGCTGGCTGAAATCCTGCCGGAAGGCCTGCCGTTCGCGCTGGCCAACACCGAGCTGACCAAGAAGAACATCAGCCGCCTGATCAACTCCAGCTACCGCCAGCTGGGCCTGAAGGACACGGTCGTGTTCGCCGACAAGCTGATGTACACCGGCTTCGCCTACGCGACCCGCGCCGGCGTCTCCATCGGCATCGACGACATGCTGATCCCGGACGAGAAGAAGGGCATCCTCACCGAGGCCGAAGCTGAAGTGCTGGAAATCCAGGAGCAGTACCAGTCGGGCCTGGTCACCGCCGGCGAGCGCTACAACAAGGTGGTCGACATCTGGTCGCGCACCAACGAGCGCATCGCCAAGGCGATGATGGACACCATCGGTACCGAGAAGGTGGTCAATGCCAAGGGTGAGACCATCGACCAGAAGTCGATGAACTCGCTGTACATCATGGCCGACTCCGGTGCGCGTGGTTCGCAGGCGCAGATCCGTCAGCTGGCCGGCATGCGTGGCCTGATGGCCCGCCCGGACGGCTCGATCATCGAGACGCCCATCAAGGCGAACTTCCGCGAAGGCCTGAACGTGCAGGAGTACTTCAACTCCACCCACGGTGCCCGTAAGGGTCTGGCCGATACCGCGCTGAAGACCGCGAACTCGGGTTACCTGACCCGTCGTCTGGTCGACGTGGCACAGGACGTGGTGATCACCGAGGTGGATTGCGGTACCACCGAAGGCCTGATCATGACCCCGATCGTGGAAGGCGGCGACGTGGTCGAGCCGCTGAAGGACCGCGTGCTGGGTCGCGTGGTTGCCGAGGACGTGTTCCTGCCGGGCAACGACGAAGATCCGATCGTCACCCGCAACACCCTGCTGGACGAAGCCTGGGTTGCCAAGCTGGAAGATGCCGGCGTGCAGACCATCAAGGTCCGCTCGACCATCTCCTGCGAATCGGCCTTCGGTGTCTGCTCGCGCTGCTACGGCCGCGACCTGGCCCGTGGCCACCTGGTCAACATCGGTGAAGCGGTCGGCGTCATCGCCGCCCAGTCCATCGGTGAGCCGGGTACCCAGCTGACCATGCGTACGTTCCACATCGGTGGTGCGGCGTCGCGAGCTGCTGCGGTCGACAACATCACCGTCAAGACCACCGGCTCGGTCAAGTTCAGCAACCTCAAGTCCGTCGAGCATGCCAACGGCTCGCTGGTGGCAGTGTCGCGCTCGGGCGAAATCTCGGTGCTCGATGCCCACGGCCGTGAGCGTGAGCGCTACAAGCTGCCGTACGGTGCGACCATCACGTCCAAGGACGGTGATGCGATCAAGGCTGGCCAGACCGTGGCCAACTGGGATCCGCATAACCACCCGATCGTGTCGGAAGTGGCCGGTTTCATCCGCTTCATCGACTTCGTCGACGGCATCACCGTCATCGAGAAGACCGACGAGCTGACCGGCCTGGCGTCGCGCGAAATCACCGATCCGAAGCGTCGTGGTACCCAGGCCAAGGACCTGCGCCCGATCGTGCGCATCGTCGACGCCAAGGGCAACGACCTGTCGATCCCGGGCACCGACCTGCCGGCGCAGTACCTGCTGCCGCCGCGCTCGATCGTCAACCTGCAGGACGGCGCTGCCGTCGGCGTGGGTGACGTGGTCGCCAAGATCCCGCAGGAAGCGTCGAAGACCCGCGACATCACCGGTGGTCTGCCGCGCGTGGCCGATCTGTTCGAAGCGCGCAAGCCGAAGGATCCGGCGGTGCTGGCCGAGCGTTCGGGCATCATCAGCTTCGGCAAGGACACCAAGGGCAAGCAGCGCCTGATCATCAAGGACACCGATGGTTCGGAGCACGAAGAGCTGATCCCGAAGTACCGCCAGGTCATCGTGTTCGAAGGCGAGCATGTCACCAAGGGTGAAACCATCGTGGACGGCGAGCCGAGCCCGCAGGACATCCTGCGTCTGCTGGGTGTCGAACCGCTGGCGGCCTACCTGGTGAAGGAAATCCAGGACGTGTACCGCCTGCAGGGCGTGAAGATCAACGACAAGCACATCGAGGTGATCACCCGCCAGATGCTGCGCAAGGTCGAGATCACCGACCAGGGCAGCAGCAAGTTCCTGAACGGCGAACAGGTGGAGCGTCAGCGCGTTATCGAGGAGAATGCGCGCCTGTCGACCCGCAACGAGCTGCCGGCGCACTTCGATCCGGTCCTGCTGGGTATCACCAAGGCGTCGCTGGCGACCGAATCGTTCATCTCGGCCGCTTCGTTCCAGGAAACCACCCGCGTGCTGACCGAAGCGGCCGTCCGCGGCACCTCGGACAACCTGCGTGGCCTGAAGGAAAACGTCATCGTGGGTCGCCTGATTCCGGCCGGTACCGGCCTGGCGTACCACAGCAACCGCCGTCGCGGCGCTTCCGGTCTCACCGAGTCGGAAATGCAGACCCTGGCCGGCACCCCGGCTGCGGTCGAGGCACCGGTGGTTGAAGCCGAAGCTGAACAGGCCTCGGGCGAAGAATGAGGTATCCGGTCCGGCCGCTAGGCCGGACCACCCCATCGGTCCATTGATGGGATTGGGAAAGGGCAGGGGAGATCGTCCGCGATCGACCCGGCCAACCTGAACGGGGTACATGGAGGCCCCCCAGTAACGTTCCGGGATCAGGAACGGGCTTGACAGGAGGCGTTTGACTGCTTTCCTGGCAGGTTGCTACAATCGTCTGTCTCAGCAGGCCAGAATTTTGGCCTGCTTTAACATTTCCGCATCTCTGGTCGGATTTTCCGGCCACCAATCAGAAGAACCTACTGATGGCGACGATCAACCAGCTGGTCCGCAAGCCGCGGCAAGCGACCACCTACAAGAGTGCCTCGCCGGCGCTCGACAAGTGCCCGCAGCGCCGTGGCGTCTGCACCCGTGTCTACACCACCACTCCGAAGAAGCCGAACTCGGCTCTGCGCAAGGTTGCCAAGGTCCGCCTGACCAACCAGGAAGAAGTGATTTCCTACATCGGTGGTGAAGGCCACAACCTGCAGGAGCACTCCGTGGTCCTGATCCGCGGCGGTCGCGTCAAGGACCTGCCGGGTGTGCGTTACCACACCGTTCGTGGCTCGCTCGACGCCGCCGGCGTTGCCAAGCGTCGCCAGGCCCGTTCCAAGTACGGCGCCAAGCGTCCGAAGGCATAAGGAGAGAGCACTATGTCGCGTAAGGGTAATACTCCGCAGCGTTCCGTCCTGCCCGATCCGAAGCACGGAAGCGAAACCATCGCCCGCTTCATCAACATGGTCATGCAGAGCGGCAAGAAGTCCGTCGCCGAAAAGATCGTGTATGGCGCCATGGACGTGATCACCGAGAAGAACAGCAGCGCCAACGCCATTGAACTGGTGCAGAAGGCTCTGGACAACGTCGCTCCGGCGGTCGAAGTCAAGTCGCGCCGCGTCGGTGGTGCCACCTACCAGGTGCCGGTCGAAGTGCGTTCGTCGCGCAAGATGGCCCTGGCCATGCGCTGGCTGATCGACTCCGCGCGCAAGCGTGGTGAGAACACCATGCCGAAGAAGCTGGCTGCTGAACTGATCGACGCCTCGGAAAATCGTGGCGGCGCCATCAAGAAGCGCGAAGAAACCCACCGCATGGCCGAAGCCAACAAGGCATTCGCCCACTACCGCTGGTGAGTTTGACGGCCTTGTAAAACAGGCAGGGCAGCACCACTTCGGTGCGTGCTGCCTCGCGGTCCCAGAAGGACTGCGCCAATCCGAAGGCCGCCGAAAGGCGGCGTTCGGCCATCCGAAATCCAAGAAATCTGAGAGGCTCCCGTGGCCCGTTCCACTCCCATCGAGCGTTACCGTAACTTCGGCATCATGGCTCACATCGATGCCGGCAAGACCACCACGTCCGAGCGCATCCTGTTCTACACCGGCAAGAGCCACAAGATCGGTGAAGTGCACGACGGCGCCGCCACCATGGACTGGATGGAGCAGGAGCAGGAGCGTGGCATCACGATCCAGTCCGCTGCCACCACCGCGTTCTGGAAGGGCATGGACAAGTCCCTGCCGGAGCACCGCTTCAACATCATCGACACCCCCGGGCACGTCGACTTCACCATCGAAGTGGAGCGCTCGCTGCGCGTGCTCGACGGTGCCGTCTTCGTCCTGTGCGCCGTCGGTGGCGTGCAGCCGCAGTCGGAAACCGTGTGGCGCCAGGCCAACAAGTACCACGTGCCGCGCATCGCGTTCGTCAACAAGATGGACCGTACCGGTGCCAACTTCCAGAAGGTCGTCGGCCAGCTGAAGGCCAAGCTGGGCGCGGTTGCCGTGCCGATGCAGCTGCCGATCGGCGCTGAAGACAACTTCAAGGGCGTCGTCGACCTGCTGAAGATGAAGGCCATCCACTGGGATGAAGCTTCGCAGGGCATGAAGTTCGAATACGGCGACATCCCGGCCGAACTGCAGGGCCCGGCTGAAGAGGCTCGCCAGTTCATGGTCGAGACCGCTGCCGAAGCCAGCGAAGAGCTGATGGAAAAGTACCTGGGCGGCGAAGAGCTGGCCGAGGCTGAAATCATCAATGCCCTGCGTACCCGCACCCTGGCCACCGAGATCGTGCCGATGTACTGCGGCTCGGCCTTCAAGAACAAGGGCGTGCAGGCCATGCTGGATGGCGTGATCCAGCTGCTGCCGTCGCCGGTCGACGTGCCGGACGTGAAGGGCGTGGACGTTGACGACGACACCGTCGAAATGACCCGCAAGTCGGACGACAAGGCTCCGTTCTCGTCGCTGGCCTTCAAGATCATCACCGACCCGTTCGTCGGCGCGCTGACCTTCTTCCGTGTCTACTCGGGCACCCTGAACGGTGGCGACACCGTGCTGAACTCGGTGAAGGGCAAGAAGGAGCGCATCGGCCGCATCCTGCAGATGCACTCGAACAACCGCGAGGAAATCAAGGAAGTTCTGGCCGGTGACATCGCCGCTGCCGTGGGCCTGAAGGACACCACCACCGGTGACACCCTGTGCGCCGTGGACGCCCCGATCATCCTGGAGCGCATGACGTTCCCGGAGCCGGTGATCTCGATGGCCGTCGAGCCGAAGACCAAGTCGGACCAGGAAAAGATGGGCCTGGCCCTGGGCCGTCTGGCGCAGGAAGATCCGTCGTTCCGCGTCAAGACCGACGAAGAATCCGGCCAGACCATCATCTCGGGCATGGGCGAGCTGCACCTGGACATCATCGTTGACCGCCTGAAGCGCGAGTTCAACGTTGAAGCCAACGTCGGCGCGCCGCAGGTGGCCTACCGCGAAACCATCACCCTGGCTGACGTCAAGTCGGACTACAAGCACGCCAAGCAGTCCGGTGGTAAGGGTCAGTACGGTCACGTCGTGATCGAACTGTCGCCGATCACTGCTGCCGACCGTGCCGATCCGAAGATCGCTCCGATGATCAAGGACGACTTCCTGTTCATCAACGACATCACCGGCGGCGTGATCCCGAAGGAATTCATCCCGTCGGTCGAGAAGGGCCTGCGCGAAACCATCACCAGCGGCCCGCTGGCTGGCTTCCCGGTCGTGGACGTCAAGGTGAAGCTGGTGTTCGGTTCGTACCACGACGTCGACTCCTCGGAAATGGCGTTCAAGCTGGCTTCGTCGATGGCCTTCAAGCAGGGCTTCGCCAAGGCCAAGCCGGTGCTGCTGGAGCCGATCATGAAGGTCGAGATCGTGACCCCGGAGGATTACCAGGGTGACGTGATGGGCGACGTCAGCCGTCGTCGCGGCGTGCTGCAGGGTTCCGACACCACCGGTGACGGCTCCGCTTCGATCATCAACGCGATGATCCCGCTGGGTGAAATGTTCGGCTACGCCACTGCACTGCGTTCGCAGACCCAGGGCCGCGCCACCTTCACCATGGAATTCGATCACTACGAGCCGGCTCCGACCAACATCGCCGAAGCCGTCATGAAGAAGGGCTGAGCCTCGCTCAGCCTCTCTTGAAACCACTTACGAACAATCAAGGTATAGAACAATGGCAAAGGGTAAGTTCGAACGCACCAAGCCGCACGTCAACGTCGGCACCATCGGTCACGTCGACCACGGCAAGACCACGCTGACCGCCGCACTGACCAAGATCGGTGCCGAGCGCTTCGGTGGCGAGTTCAAGGACTACTCCTCGATCGACGCCGCGCCGGAAGAAAAGGCGCGTGGCATCACGATCTCGACCGCGCACGTCGAGTACGAATCCCCGATCCGTCACTACGCCCACGTTGACTGCCCGGGCCACGCTGACTACGTCAAGAACATGATCACCGGTGCCGCCCAGATGGACGGCGCGATCCTGGTGTGCTCGGCCGCTGACGGCCCGATGCCGCAGACCCGTGAGCACATCCTGCTGTCGCGCCAGGTCGGCGTGCCGTACATCGTCGTGTTCCTGAACAAGGCCGACATGGTCGACGACGCCGAGCTGCTCGAGCTGGTCGAGATGGAAGTGCGCGAACTGCTGAGCAAGTACGAGTTCCCGGGCGACGACACCCCGATCATCGCCGGTTCGGCCCGTCTGGCGCTGGAAGGCGACCAGAGCGACATCGGCGTGCCGGCCATCCTGAAGCTGGTCGACGCGCTGGACAGCTGGATTCCGGAGCCGGAGCGTGCGATCGACAAGCCGTTCCTGATGCCGGTGGAAGACGTGTTCTCGATCTCGGGCCGCGGCACCGTGGTGACCGGTCGTATCGAGCGCGGCGTGATCAAGGTTGGCGACGAAATCGAAATCGTCGGCATCCGTCCGGTGCAGAAGACCACCGTGACCGGCGTTGAAATGTTCCGCAAGCTGCTGGACCAGGGTCAGGCAGGCGACAACGCTGGCCTGCTGCTGCGCGGCACCAAGCGTGACGACGTCGAGCGTGGCCAGGTGCTGGCCAAGCCGGGCACGATCAAGCCGCACACCAAGTTCGAAGGCGAAGTGTACGTCCTGTCGAAGGACGAGGGCGGCCGCCACACCCCGTTCTTCAACGGCTACCGTCCGCAGTTCTATTTCCGCACCACCGACATCACCGGCGCCGCCAAGCTGCCGGAAGGCGTCGAAATGGTGATGCCGGGTGACAACGTCAAGATGGAAGTCACCCTGATCAACCCGGTGGCCATGGACGAAGGTCTGCGCTTCGCCATCCGCGAAGGCGGCCGTACCGTCGGCGCCGGCGTGGTCTCGAAGATCATCGAGTAATCTGGTAGTATCAGCGCCCCGATGTTGCCTGGGTAGGGCATCGGGGCGTATCAAATGGGAAAGCAGGCACAGGATGTGCCTTGTGTTCCCCGGACCAGGAAGGGTCAATGCCATTCAGGCGGCGTCAACAGGCGACTGTTGACAGCTGCCTTGCGTGCCATTATGCTTCTACGTCTGGGCAGGCCGGGTAACTGGTCTGCCTACGTTTTTGAGGTCTATGGAGTGACCTTGGCGGCCTGCAGGACTGCGGGCCGTCCGTATTCAGGAATTTCATGGGACAAAGCAACCCAGAGGCTTTGTCTGTCGCTCTTTTAACGAAGGAACCTACCGCCATGGCGGACCAAAAGATCCGGATCCGGCTGAAAGCGTTCGATCATCGTCTGATCGACCGTTCGGCCAGCGAGATCGTTGAAACGGCAAAGCGGACCGGCGCGCAAGTGCGTGGCCCGATCCCGCTGCCGACCAAGATCGAGCGTTACACCGTTCTCGTTTCCCCGCACGTCGACAAGGACGCGCGTGACCAGTACGAGACCCGCACGCACAAGCGCGTGCTCGATATCGTTGACCCGAATGACAAGACCGTGGACGCGCTGATGAAGCTCGAACTGGCTGCCGGCGTCGACGTTCAGATCAAGCTGACCTGAGGACTACGACCATGACGAAGAAGTATTCGTTGGGCTTCGTGGGCCGCAAGGCTGGCATGAGCCGCGTGTTCACTGAAGATGGCCGCTCCATCCCGGTGACCCTGATCGAAGCAACCCCGAACCGCATCGCGCAGATCAAGACCGTCGAAACCGACGGCTACAGCGCCGTGCAGGTGACCGTCGGCGCGCGTCGCGCTGCCCTGGTCAACAAGCCGGAAGCCGGCCACTTCGCCAAGGCGAAGGTGGAAGCGGGTCGTGGCCTGTGGGAATTCCGCGTTGAAGACGCGCAGCTCGGCGAGTTCGCCGTTGGCGGCGAAGTCAAGGCGGACATCTTCGAAGTCGGCCAGATCGTCGACGTCCAGGGTGTCACCAAGGGTAAGGGCTTCCAGGGCACCATCAAGCGCCACAACTTCCGTATGGGCGATGCAACCCACGGTAACTCGCTGTCGCATCGCGCGCCGGGTTCGCTGGGTCAGCGCCAGACCCCGGGTCGCGTTTTCCCGGGCAAGAAGATGTCGGGCCACATGGGCGCGGTGCAGCAGAGCACCCAGAACCTGGAAGTGGTCAAGGTCGACGTCGAGCGCGGTCTGATCGCCGTTCGCGGCGCCGTTCCGGGCGCGGCGGGTGGCGACGTGATCGTCCGTCCGGCGAGCAAGGCATAAGGAGAGATGACGATGGAACTCGTTATCACGGGTAGCAACAACAAGGTCTCGGTCTCCGACGCCGTGTTCGGTCGCGATTTCAGCGAAGATCTGGTCCACCAGGTCGTCGTTGCCTACCGCAACGCCGGTCGCGCCGGCACCAAGGCACAGAAGACTCGCTCCGAAGTGGCTGGTACCACCAAGAAGTCGAAGAAGCAGAAGGGCGGCGGCGCGCGTCATGGCGCACTGACGGCTCCGATCTTCGTCGGCGGCGGTGTCACCTTCGCGGCCAAGCCGCGCAGCTTCGAGCAGAAGGTCAATCGTAAGCAGTACCGTGCCGCCATGTGCGCGATCCTGTCCGAGCTGAACCGTCAGGGCCGTCTGACCATCGTGGAGTCCTTCGACGTCGAAGTGACCAACACGAAGGGTCTGATCGCCAAGCTGGCCGGCCTGGAAGTGGGCAAGCGCCCGCTGATCGTCACCGAAGAAGCGTCCGAGCACCTGTACCTGTCCGCCCGCAATCTGCCGTACGTGCAGGTGCGTGACGTCCAGGGTCTGGATCCGGTCTCGCTGGTGGGTGCCGACACGGTCGTCATCACCGCTGACGCGGTCAAGAAGGTCGAGGAGTGGCTGGCATGAACAGCAACGAAAAAATCTTCAGCGTGCTGCGTGCCCCGCGTGTCTCCGAAAAGACCGCGCGCCTGCAGGAACTCTCCAACCAGTATGTCTTCGAAGTTTCGAACGAAGCCACCAAGGCCGATGTAAAGGCCGCGGTTGAGCAGCTGTTCGACGTCAAGGTCGAAGCCGTCAACGTGGTCAACGTCAAGGGCAAGAACAAGTCCTTCCGTAACCGTGCTGGCCGCCGCGGCGATTGGCGCAAGGCGTACGTTCGCCTGGCCGATGGCCAGTCGATCGATGTAACGGCCAAGGCCTGAGGTACATCCCATGCCATTGATGAAATTCAAGCCCACTTCCCCCGGCCGCCGTTCGGCCGTGCGCGTGGTCACTCCCGACCTGCACAAGGGTGCTCCGCACGCTGCGCTGGTCGAGTCGCAGAGCCGCTCGGGTGGTCGTAACCACCATGGCCGCATCACCGTGCGTCACGTCGGTGGTGGTGCCAAGCAGCACTACCGCATCATCGACTTCAAGCGCAACAAGCTGGGCATCCCGGCGCGCGTGGAACGCATCGAATACGATCCGAACCGCACCGCGCACATCGCCCTGCTGTGCTACGTCGACGGTGAGCGTCGCTACATCATCGCCCCGAAGGGCCTGAAGGCTGGTGATCAGGTGATCGCTGGTTCGGATGCCCCGATCAAGGCTGGCAACACCCTGCCGCTGCGCAACATCCCGGTCGGCACCACCATCCACTGCATCGAACTGAAGCCGGGCAAGGGCGCTCAGATCGCTCGCGCCGCTGGTGCGGCCGTGCAGCTGGTGGCTCGCGAAGGCATCTACGCCACCCTGCGCCTGCGCTCGGGTGAAATGCGTAAGGTTCCGGTCGAGTGCTGCGCCACCATCGGCGAAGTCGGCAACGACGAGCACAGCCTGGAAAAGCTGGGCAAGGCCGGTGCCAAGCGTTGGCGCGGCGTCCGCCCGACCGTTCGTGGTGCTGCCATGAACCCGGTTGACCACCCGCACGGTGGTGGTGAGGCCAAGGCCGGCCAGGGTAATCCGCATCCGGTCACCCCGTGGGGTGTCCCGACCAAGGGTTACAAGACGCGCCATAACAAGCGCACTCAGCAGTTCATCGTCCGCGATCGTAGGGGCTAATCGACCATGGCACGTTCACTCAAGAAGGGCCCGTTCGTCGATCACCACCTCGTCAAGAAGGTGGAGGCCGCTGCGGGCAGCAAGAAGCCGATCAAGACCTGGTCGCGCCGTTCGATGATCCTGCCTGACATGGTAGGCGTCACCATTGCCGTGCATAACGGCAAGAACCACATCCCGGTTCTCGTCAACGAGAACATGGTCGGCCACAAGCTCGGCGAATTTGCCATCACCCGGACCTTCAAGGGTCACGGTGGTGACAAGAAGTCGGGCAAGTAAGGAGAGATGACAATGGAAGCGAAAGCCATCCTGCGCACTGCGCGCATCTCCCCGCAGAAGGCTCGTCTGGTCGCTGACCAGGTGCGCGGTCTGCCGGCCGAGCGTGCGGTCAACCTGCTGAAGTTCTCGGACAAGAAGGCTGCCCACCTGATCAAGAAGGTGGTGGAGTCGGCAATTGCCAACGCCGAGAACAACCAGGGCGCCGACGTCGACGAGCTGAAGGTTCAGACCATCATGGTTGATGAAGGTCCGACCCTGAAGCGTTTCATGGCGCGGGCGAAAGGCCGCGGTACCCGCATCCTCAAGCGCACCAGCCACATCACTGTGGTTGTGGGCGCCGCCAAGTAAGCGGATAAGGAAAAGACCATGGGTCATAAAGTTCATCCGATTGGTATCCGCCTCGGCATTTCCAAGGACTGGAACTCCAAGTGGTACGCCAACAAGGCCGAGTTCGCTGGTTACCTGGCAGCCGACCTGAAAGTGCGCGAAATGCTGCGCAAGAAGCTGGCTCAGGCCGGCATCAGCAAGATCCTGATCGAGCGTCCGGCCAAGACCGCTCGCGTGACGATCCACACCGCCCGTCCGGGCGTGGTGATCGGCAAGCGCGGTGAGGACATCGAGAAGCTGCGCAAGGAAGTGAGCGAGATGATGGGCGTCCCGGCGCACATCAACGTCACCGAAGTGCGCAAGCCGGAACTGGACGCGCAGCTCGTTGCCGAGTCGATCGCCCAGCAGCTGGAGCGTCGCATCATGTTCCGCCGTGCAATGAAGCGCTCGGTCGGCAACGCGATGCGTCTGGGTGCCCTGGGCATCAAGGTCAACGTCGGTGGCCGCCTCAACGGTGCAGAAATCGCCCGTTCGGAGTGGTACCGCGAAGGCCGCGTGCCGCTGCACACCCTGCGTGCCGACATCGACTATGGCTTCGCTGAAGCCAAGACGACCTACGGCATCATCGGCATCAAGGTCTGGATCTACAAGGGCGAGGTCTTCGATTTCTCCCAGGTTGGCCAGGAAAAGCAGGACGACACCCCGTCGCGCAACGATCGTCACGATCGCGGCGACCGTGGTGACCGTCAGCGCCCGGCCCGTGAAGCGAGGTAACGACAATGTTGCAACCCAAGCGAACCAAGTACCGCAAGGTACACAAGGGCCGTAACGATGGCCTGAGCTGGAGCGCCAACGCTGTCAGCTTCGGCGAATACGGCCTGAAGGCAACCGCACACGGTCAGCTGACCGCGCGTCAGATCGAAGCGGCCCGCCGCTCGATCAGCCGCTACGTCAAGCGCGGCGGCAAGATGTGGATCCGCGTGTTCCCCGACAAGCCCATCACCAAGAAGCCCATCGAAGTCCGAATGGGTTCTGGTAAGGGCAACGTGGAATACTGGGTGGCCCAGATCCAGCCCGGCCGCATGATCTATGAAATCGAGGGTGTTTCCGAGGAAGTGGCTCGCGAGGCGTTCCGCCTGGCCGCCGCCAAGCTCTCGGTCACCACCACTTTCGTGACCCGTACGGTGCGCTGATGGATATCAAAACTCTCCGTGAAAAGTCGGCTGACGAACTCAAGGCCCACCTGATCGACCTGCGTAAGGAACAGTTCTCTGTCCGTATGCAGCAGGTCACCGGCCAGCTGCCGAAGACCCACGACATTCGCCGGGTCCGTCGCGAGATTGCTCGCGTCAAGACCCTGCTCGGCAGCACGAAGTAAGGATGGCCGCTATGAGCGACAATACTGAAAAGAAGACGCTGCGCACGGTCGAAGGCCGTGTCGTCAGCAACAAGATGGACAAGACGGTTACCGTCCTGGTTGAGCGTCAGGTCAAGCACGCGCTGTACGGCAAGTACATCAAGCGCTCGACGAAGCTGCACGCCCACGATGCCGACAACGCCTGCAAGGAAGGCGATGTCGTCCGCGTGACCGAGATTGCTCCGATGTCCAAGACCAAGAACTGGCGCGTGGTGGAAGTCATCACGCGCGCGGCTGAATAAGGAGCTGAATCATGATCCAGATGCAGAGCTACCTTGACGTCGCGGACAATTCGGGTGCCAAGCAGGTGATGTGCTTCAAGGTGCTGGGTGGTTCCAAGCGCCGTTACGCCGGCATCGGCGACATCATCAAGGTCACCGTGAAGGATGCGATTCCGCGCGGCAAGGTCAAGAAGGGTGAAGTGTATGACGCCGTTGTGGTGCGTACCCGCAAGGGTGTGCGTCGCGCCGACGGCTCGCTGATCCGCTTCGACGGCAACGCTGCCGTTCTGCTGAACAGCAAGCAGGAGCCGATCGGTACCCGTATCTTCGGGCCGGTGACCCGTGAACTTCGTTCGGAGAAGTTCATGAAGATCGTCTCGCTCGCTCCCGAAGTGCTGTGAGCGACAGGAGATAATCATGGCTAACCGTATCAAGAAGGGCGACCAGGTTGTCGTCAACGCTGGCAAGGACAAGGGCAAGCAGGGCGAAGTCGTCCGCGTCGACGGCGACCGTGTGGTCGTCGCCAACGTGAACATCGTCAAGCGCCACACCAAGCCGAACCCGCAGGCAGGTGTTGCCGGCGGCGTGGTCGAGCGCGAAGCTTCGATCCATATCTCCAACGTGAATGTTCTGAACCCGGCTTCGGGCAAGGGCGAACGCGTTGGCTTCAAGGTGCTGGAGGATGGACGCAAACTGCGTGTGTTCCGCTCCAGCGGTGAGGCGCTCGACGCCTGAGGAATGAGAAGATGAGTTCCCGTCTCGAAAAGTTCTACAAGGACGAAGTGGTGCCGGCGCTGATGAAGCAGTTCGGCTACACCAATCCGATGGAAGTGCCGAAGCTGGTCAAGGTCACCCTGAACATGGGTGTCGGCGAAGCGGCCACCAACAAGAAGATCCTGGAAAACGCCGTCGGCGACATGACCAAGATTTCCGGCCAGAAGCCGGTTGTCACCAAGTCGCGTGTGTCGGTTGCGTCGTTCAAGATCCGCGATGGTTGGCCGATCGGCTGCAAGACCACGCTGCGTCGCCACAAGATGTACGAGTTCCTGGATCGCCTGATCAACATCTCGCTGCCGCGCGTGCGCGACTTCCGTGGTGTTTCCGGTCGTTCCTTCGACGGCCGCGGCAACTTCAACATGGGTGTGAAGGAGCAGATCATCTTCCCGGAAATCGACTTCGACGCCGTCGACGCGATCCGCGGTATGGATATCGCCATCACCACCACTGCGAAGACCGACGCGGAAGCGAAGGCGCTGCTGGCAGCGTTCAAGTTCCCGTTCCGTAACTGATCTGTCGAGGAAACCGAAATGGCAAAGACCTCCATGGTCAACCGCGACATCAAGCGGGAAAAGCTGGCAAAGAAGTACGCTGAAAAGCGTGCAGCTCTGAAGAAGATCGTGTCCTCCGTGGACGCGACCTACGAAGAGAAGATCGACGCCGCAACCAAGCTGGCCAAGCTGCCGCGCGATTCGTCGCCGAGCCGCCAGCGCAACCGTTGCGAGCTGTCGGGTCGTCCGCGTGGCGTCTACAGCAAGTTCGGCCTGGGCCGTAACAAGCTGCGTGAAGCCACCATGCGTGGCGACGTCCCGGGTCTGCGCAAGGCCAGCTGGTAATCCCAGCCGGCCCTGCGATCAGGCGCCCCTTCGGGGGTGCCTGAACCGGGTAGGGGAGGCATTCAGCTTTCCCGACGCAAAAAAACCGAAGAGCCCGGCGCAAGCCGGGCTCTTTTGGCGTATACTCCCGCGTCTTGCCCTGTGCAAACGGGGTTGTAGGGGTGGGCCCTTGGCCCGCTGCATCAAGGGACCTGGCCCGTTTCCAGGAGACAACAGATTTTCGCGAAAGCGGATATCGGTGCACTCAAAGGTACTCATATGAGCATGACTGATCCCATCGCCGACCTGCTGGTCCGCATCAAGAATGCGGCCGCGGTTGGCAAGCAGACGGTGAAAGCCCCGTCGTCCAAGATCAAGGTTGCGATTGCCCAGGTCCTGAAGGACGAGGGTTACATCACCGACCTGCGCGTGACCCAGCTGGAAAACAACAAGTCCGAGCTGGAAATCGTGCTGAAGTATTTCGAAGGCAAGCCGGTCATCGCGACCCTGAAGCGCTTCTCGCGTTCGGGCCTGCGCCAGTACCGCGGCAAGAGCGAGCTGCCGAAGGTCATGAACGGCCTGGGTATCTCCATCATTTCCACCTCCAAGGGCATCATGACTGATGCGCAGGCGCGCCAGCTGGGCGTCGGCGGCGAAGTCCTGTGCTTCGTGGCCTAAGGCGAAAGGAGTAGAACTATGTCCCGCGTAGCCAAGAAGCCGATCGACCTGGGTAAGGTTGAACTGAACGTCCAGTCGGACAGCGTCACCGCCAAGGGCCCGAAGGGCACCCTGTCGCTGGCCAAGCCGGCCGGTATTGCCATCAACGTCGACAACGGCGTTGCCACCCTGAGCACCGAGAACGCCGACCTGGTCGCACTGACCGGTACCGTGCGTGCGATCCTGTCCAACATGGTCAAGGGCGTGTCCGAAGGCTTCGAGCGCAAGCTGGAGCTGGTCGGCGTGGGTTACCGCGCTGCCATGCAGGGCAAGGACCTGAGCCTGTCGCTGGGCTTCTCGCATCCGGTCGTGTTCGTGGCGCCGGAAGGCATCACCCTGTCGACCCCGACCCAGACCGAGATCCTGGTCCAGGGCGCTGACAAGCAGGTCGTCGGTGAAGTTGCCGCCAAGATCCGTGCGTTCCGCAAGCCGGAGCCGTACAAGGGCAAGGGCGTGAAGTACTCCGACGAAGTCATCATCCGTAAGGAAGCCAAGAAGGCATAAGCGCGAGTCCCTCGCAAGAGCCCGCACATCCCTGTGCGGACTTCTCAGGGAAAAGCTCTTCCTTCAGCTTTCAAGGAATAATCAAAATGAACAAGAACATCGCCCGCCTGCGTCGCGCCAAGTCGACCCGCGCCCACATCCGTGAGCTCGGCGTCGCCCGCCTGTCGGTGCTGCGCACCGGCCAGCACCTGTACGCCCAGGTCTTCACCGCCGACGGTTCCAAGGTGCTGGCTGCCGCCAACACCACCCAGACCGACGTCATGGAAGGCCTGAAGAACGGCAAGAACGCCGATGCCGCCGCCAAGGTTGGCCGCATCGTCGCCGAGCGCGCCAAGGCCGCCGGCGTCGAGAAGGTTGCCTTCGATCGTTCGGGCTACCGCTACCACGGCCGCATCAAGGCCCTGGCAGAAGCGGCCCGCGAAGCCGGCCTGCAGTTCTAAGGGACAAGGGCAGGGGGCCATTGGCCTCCTGCCTGCCTGCTCGCCAGCCTGAGTGAGGCTGGACGGCGCCGCTCTTCTGCAGCGGCCCACCGGAACGCCGCGTCACGCCACAACCATAAGCGGCTTCGAGCCGTACATACCCAAACAACCAAGGAATCAACATGGCAGAAGAGCGTCAGCAGCGGGGTCGCGATCGCGACCGTAACCGCGAAGAGAAGATCGACGACGGCATGATCGAAAAGCTGGTCGCGGTCAACCGCGTCAGCAAGACCGTCAAGGGTGGCCGCCAGTTCACCTTCACCGCCCTGACCGTTGTCGGCGACGGCGAAGGCAAGGTCGGTTTCGGTTATGGCAAGGCCCGCGAAGTGCCGGTCGCCATCCAGAAGTCGATGGAACAGGCCCGCAAGAACCTGGTCAGCGTTGACCTGAACAACGGCACCCTGTGGCACACCATCAAGGATGGTCACGGCGCAGCCCGCGTGTTCATGCAGCCGGCTTCGGAAGGTACCGGCGTCATCGCCGGCGGTGCCATGCGCGCCGTGCTGGAAGCGGTTGGCGTGAAGAACGTGCTGGCCAAGGCCACCGGTTCGCGCAACCCGATCAACCTGGTGCGTGCCACCGTGAAGGGCCTGTCTGCTGCGCAGTCGCCGGCCCGCATCGCGGCCAAGCGCGGCAAGAAGGTGGAGGAACTCAACCATGGCTAATGAGTCCAACAAGACTGTCAAGGTCCGCCTGGTGCGTGGCCTGCGTGGCACCCAGTCGCGTCACCGCCTGTCGGTGCGTGCCCTGGGCCTGAACAAGCTCAACGATGTGCGTGAACTGAAGGACAGCCCGCAGGTGCGCGGCCTGATCAACAAGGTTCAGTACCTCGTCCAGGTTGAGGAGTAATCGACCATGACTCTGCGTCTCAATGAACTGAGCCCGGCACCGGGCGCCCGCACCGAGCGTACCCGCGTCGGTCGCGGTATCGGCTCGGGCCTGGGCAAGACTGCCGGCCGCGGCCACAAGGGTTCGTTCGCCCGCAAGGGTGGCGGCAAGATCAAGGCTGGCTTCGAAGGCGGCCAGACCCCCATGCAGCGTCGTCTGCCGAAGATCGGCTTCCGTTCGCCGATCGCCAAGGACACCGCTGAAGTGCTGCTGTACGCGCTGGACAAGCTGCCGGCCGGTGAGATCGACTTCGCCGCCCTGCGTGCTGCCAAGCTGGTCCCGAGCACTGCAAAGAAGGCCAAGGTCGTCGTCAAGGGCGAAGTGACCAAGGCGTTCACCCTGAAGGGTATCGCTGCCACGGCGGGTGCCAAGGCTGCGATCGAAGCTGCCGGCGGCAGCGTAACGGAGTAAGAAAATCATGGCGCAAGCTGGCATCGGTAACCTCGCGGGCGGAATGGGCAAGTTCACTGAACTTCGCCAACGTTTGCTGTTCGTCGTCGGGGCTTTGATCGTCTATCGCATCGGCTGCTACGTGCCGGTGCCGGGCGTCAATCCCGATGCCATGCTTGCCATGATGCAACAGCAGGGCGGCGGCATCGTGGACATGTTCAACATGTTCTCGGGCGGCGCCCTGCACCGTTTCAGCATCTTCGCGCTGAACGTGATGCCGTACATTTCGGCATCGATCGTGATGCAGCTGGCCGTGCACATCTTCCCCGCCCTGAAGGCGATGCAGAAGGAAGGTGAGTCCGGCCGCCGCAAGATCACCCAGTATTCGCGCATCGGCGCCGTGCTGCTGGCAGTGGTGCAGGGCGGCTCGATCGCACTGGCCCTGCAGGGCCAGGTCTCGCCGTCGGGCGCTCCGGTCGTGTACGCGCCGGGCATGGGCTTCGTGCTCACCGCCGTGGTCGCGCTGACCGCCGGCACCATGTTCCTGATGTGGGTCGG
Source organism: Stenotrophomonas sp. GD04054 (assembly GCF_029836955.1). Lineage (NCBI taxonomy): Bacteria > Pseudomonadati > Pseudomonadota > Gammaproteobacteria > Lysobacterales > Lysobacteraceae > Stenotrophomonas > Stenotrophomonas sp. GD04054. The sequence continues at coordinate 72,108 of NZ_JAOECR010000020.1, forward strand.
TGAGCAGGTCACCGAACGCGGCATCGGCAACGGCGTGTCGCTGATCATCTTCGCCGGTATCGTCGCTGGCCTGCCGGGTGCGATCATCCACACCTTCGACGCCTACCGCGACGGCAACATCCAGTTCATCCAGCTGCTGCTGATCGCCATCGTCGTGCTCGCCTTCACCTTCTTCGTGGTGTTCGTCGAGCGTGGCCAGCGCCGGATCACGGTCAACTACGCGCGCCGCCAGGGCGGTCGCAACGCGTACATGAACCAGACCTCGTTCCTGCCGCTGAAGCTCAACATGGCCGGCGTCATCCCGGCGATCTTCGCCTCGAGCCTGCTGGCCTTCCCGGCCACCCTGGCCATGTGGTCCGGCCAGGCTGCCAACCAGAGCAGCTTCGGCCAGGTCCTGCAGAAGGTCGCCAATGCCCTCGGCCCGGGCGAGCCGCTGCACATGATCGTGTTCGCTGCGCTGATCACAGGTTTCGCGTTCTTCTATACCGCGCTGGTGTTCAACTCGCAGGAAACCGCCGACAACCTGAAGAAGTCGGGCGCGCTGATTCCGGGCATCCGTCCGGGCAAGGCCACCGCCGATTACATCGACGGCGTGCTGACCCGCCTGACCGCAGCTGGCTCGGCCTACCTGGTGATCGTCTGCCTGCTGCCGGAACTGATGCGCACGCAGCTGAACGCCTCGTTCTACTTCGGTGGTACTTCGCTGCTGATCGTGGTGGTGGTGGTGATGGACTTCATCGCCCAGGTGCAGGCGCACCTGATGTCCCACCAGTACGAGAGCCTGCTGAAGAAGGCCAACCTGAAGGGCGGCAACCGCGGCGGTTTTGCCCGCGGCTGATTGGCCTGTTATACTTTCGTCTTCCTGACGTGATGGTCCCTCCGCTTCGCGGACTCCGGCCACACAAACGAAGGGCGGCCCCCGCAGCGGTTCCGGGTGGGGGTGTGATGAGGTGGTCCCGCGCTGGAGTAGCGCGGGCGGCTCCGGGGGAAACCCCAGGTCCAACCCCATCCGGCGCCGGAGCCTGGGCACACTCCCCAGGCCGGGTTCATGAAACCAATGGTTTCACGGGCTTCCATGTAAACCGGAACCTTGTTAGTATCGCTAGTTCACTTTTTTGATCCATCCTGCCGGATTGGCGTGCCCGAGGCGCGCTGTCGGCCATCACTCAGCTGGAGAACCGCGTCATGGCGCGTATTGCAGGCGTCAACCTGCCAGCCCAGAAGCACGTCTGGGTCGGGTTGCAAAGCATTTACGGCATCGGCCGTACCCGTTCGAAGAAGGTCTGCGAAGTCGCAGGCGTTGCTTCGACCACCAAGATCCGCGATCTGTCGGAGCCGGAAATCGAGCGCCTGCGCGCCGAAGTCGGCAAGTACATCGTGGAAGGCGATCTGCGCCGTGAGATCGGCATCGCGATCAAGCGCCTGATGGACCTGGGCTGCTACCGCGGCCTGCGTCACCGTCGTGGCCTCCCGCTGCGTGGCCAGCGCACCCGTACCAACGCCCGCACCCGCAAGGGTCCGCGCAAGGCGATCAAGAAGTAAGGGACTGAGAAATGGCTAAGCCCGCTGCTAAGACCAAGAAGAAGATCAAGCGCGTCGTCACCGACGGCGTTGCCCACGTCCACGCTTCGTTCAACAACACCATCGTCACCATCACCGACCGCCAGGGCAACGCTCTGTCGTGGGCGACCTCCGGTGGCGCTGGCTTCCGCGGTTCGCGCAAGTCGACCCCGTTCGCTGCCCAGGTGGCTGCTGAAAAGGCCGGTCGTGCTGCGCTGGACTACGGCGTGAAGTCGCTGGAAGTCCGCATCAAGGGCCCGGGTCCGGGCCGTGAGTCGGCCGTGCGTTCGTTGAACAACGTCGGCTACAAGATCACCAACATCATCGACGTGACGCCTATCCCGCACAACGGGTGCCGTCCGCCGAAGAAGCGTCGCGTCTAAAGGGAGCGATAAGAAATGGCTCGTTATATCGGTCCTACCTGTAAGCTCGCCCGTCGCGAAGGCGCCGACCTGTCCCTGAAGAGCCCGGCGCGTGCGCTGGACTCGAAGTGCAAGCTGGAGCAGAAGCCCGGCCAGCACGGCGCCACTGCCCGCAAGGGCAAGCTGTCCGACTACGCCACCCAGCTGCGTGAAAAGCAGAAGGTCAAGCGTATCTACGGCCTGCTGGAGCGTCAGTTCCGCAACTACTACAAGAAGGCCTCGACCAAGAAGGGCAACACCGGCGAGAACCTGCTGCAGCTGCTGGAAACCCGCCTGGACAACGTCGTCTACCGCATGGGCTTCGCCGTGACCCGTCCGGCTGCCCGTCAGCTGGTGTCGCACCGCGGCGTCACCGTGAATGGCAAGTCGGTCAACCTGGCTTCGTACCAGGTCAAGGCTGGCGACGCCATCGCTCTGTCTGAAAAGGCTGCCAAGCAGCTGCGCGTCCAGGAAGCCCTGACCGTCGCCGCCCAGCATGACCTGAGCCCGTCGTGGGTTGAAGTGGATTCCGGCAAGTTCACCGGCATCTTCAAGGCTGTTCCGGATCGTTCGGATCTGCCTGCGGACATCAACGAAGCGCTGATCGTCGAGCTGTATTCGAAGTAATTCACATTGGAGAGCCCCCGGCGACGGCCGGGGGTTCACTAGGAGAACCCGCAACATGACGGTTACCGCCAACCAGGTTCTGCGTCCTCGCGGTCCGCAGATCGAACGCCTTACCGACACCCGTGCAAAGGTCGTTATCGAACCTTTGGAGCGGGGTTACGGGCATACGCTGGGTAATGCCCTGCGTCGCGTGCTGCTGTCGTCCATCCCGGGCTTCGCCATCACGGAAGTCGAAATCGACGGCGTGTTGCATGAGTACACCACGGTCGAAGGTCTGCAGGAGGACGTGCTCGAAGTCCTGCTGAACCTCAAGGACGTGGCCATCCGTATGCACTCCGGCGACAGCGCCACCCTGTCCCTGTCCAAGCAGGGCCCGGGCGTTGTCACCGCTGCCGACATCAAGGTCGACCACAATGTGGAGATCCTGAACGGCGAACACGTGATCTGCCACCTGACCAAGGATACGGCGATCAACATGCGTCTGAAGATCGAACGTGGTTTCGGCTACCAGCCGGCTGCCGCGCGTCGTCGTCCGGACGAAGAAACCCGTGCCATCGGCCGTCTGGTCCTGGATGCCTCGTTCTCGCCGGTCCGCCGCGTCGCCTATGCCGTGGAAGCGGCCCGCGTCGAACAGCGTACCGACCTGGACAAGCTGGTCATCGATATCGAGACCAACGGCACCATCGACGCCGAGGAAGCCGTGCGCACCGCCGCCGACATCCTCAGCGACCAGCTGTCGGTGTTCGGTGACTTCACCCACCGCGACCGCGGTGCAGCCAAGCCGGCCAACAACGGCGTGGATCCGGTGCTGCTGCGCCCGATCGACGATCTGGAGCTGACCGTGCGTTCGGCCAACTGCCTGAAGGCTGAAAGCATCTACTACATCGGCGATCTGATCCAGAAGACCGAAGTGGAGCTGCTGAAGACCCCGAACCTGGGCAAGAAGTCGCTCACCGAGATCAAGGAAGTGCTGGCTCAGCGCGGCCTGTCGCTCGGCATGAAGCTGGAGAACTGGCCGCCGGCCGGTGTCGCCAGCCACGGCATGCTGGGCTGATATCGGTAATGCCTGAAGGCTCCACCGTTCGCGGTGGGGCCTTCAACGCAACACACCATGCCACGACGAACCCCAGGTTCGCGCGGCAGGTCGCCCAGGACGGGTGGCCAGGACCAACCGCAGTCCGCGCAGCAACGCCAGGATGGCGACAACGATCCGCACAGTCTCATCATTAACCAAGGAATATCACCATGCGTCACCAGAAGTCTGGCCGTAAGTTCAGCCGTACCAGCGCCCACCGCGAAGCGATGTTCAAGAACATGGCTGCCTCGCTGTTCAAGCACGAGCTGATCAAGACCACCCTGCCGAAGGCCAAGGAACTGCGCCGCGTTGCCGAGCCGCTGATCACCCTGGCCAAGGTCGACTCCGTCGCCAACCGCCGTCTGGCCTTCGCTCGCCTGCGCGACAACGAAGCCGTGGGCAACCTGTTCACCATCCTGGGCCCGCGCTACGCGAACCGTCCGGGCGGCTACCTGCGTCTGCTGAAGTGCGGCTTCCGCGCTGGCGACAACGCGCCGATGGCCTACGTCGAGCTGGTTGACCGTCCGGTCGTGGCCGAGGAAGTGGCCGAGTAATCGGACCGCTCCAATGCGACACAGCGAAAGCCCGGCCTCTGCCGGGCTTTTGCGTTTCCGGGGGCGGATCCCTTTCTGCAGGACCGGGCTCTGACCCACACCGTTCCGACAGGCGTCACCTGTGGCGGTTCGAATGGCGCGCACTCTCGGTTACGCTTGGCGCCTGATCCATTCGAGCGTTGACGATGAATCCACTGCGCTGGCCCTTCCGCGCCCAGTTCTTCCTGGGCTTCCTGATCTGCGCGGGCCTGCTTGGCTACGCGATCTTCCTGCAGCTGAAGATGGGCCTGGAGCCGTGTCCGCTGTGCATCTTCCAGCGCCTGGCGTTCGCCGCGCTTGGCCTGCTGTTCCTGATCGGTGCACTGCATGGTCCGTCCAACCGCCCGGGACGCGCGACCTATGGCGTGCTGGCCTTCATTGCCGCGGCCGTGGGTGTCGGCATCGCCGCGCGCCACGTCTACGTGCAGATGCTGCCGCCGGAAATGGGGTCCACCTGTGGCCCGCCGCTGGCCTTCCTGAGCGAAACCATGGGGCCGCTGGAAGTGTTCCGCACGGTGCTGACTGGTACCGGCAACTGCGGCAACATCGACTGGACCTTCCTGGGCCTGACCATGCCGATGTGGTCGGGCGTGTGGTTCGTGCTGCTGGCGCTGTGGGC
>NZ_JAOECR010000021.1:0-69139 GCF_029836955.1 Stenotrophomonas sp. GD04054
GCGCTGTTGCGCCAGGCGATGCCCGGCGGGCGGGAACGCACGGATTACGGCCCCGGCGGCAGGCGCACTTCGAAACGGGCACCGCCCAGTTCCTCGGAGCGGCCTACAGCCAGTTCACCGCGATAATCCTTGATCAGGTCCTGCACGATCGACAGGCCGATGCCGTGGCCCTGCACGCGCTCGTCGCCACGCACGCCACGCTGCAGCACCTTGCCGATGTCGTCCGGGGCGATGCCCGGGCCATCGTCGTCCACCGCCAGCAGCAGGCCGGCGCGGCGCGCGTTCGGTGCCGGCAGCGGCTGCGCGGTCAGCAGCACGCGGCGGTTGGCCCACTTGAAGGCATTCTCCAGCAGGTTGCCCAGCAGTTCCTGCAGGTCACCCGGTTCGCCGTGGAAGCGCGCGGCCGGGTCAATATCGAATTCGCACAGCACGCCCTTGGAGGCGTAGACCTTCTCCAGGCCACGCACGATTTCCTCGGCGTTGGATTCGATCGGCAGCGGCGCGGAGAACAGCTTGTGGCCCGACGACGCAGCACGTGCCAGCTGGTAGGAGACCAGGTTGTTCATGCGCTGCAGCTGCACGTCCAGCTCCTCGCGCAGCGCACCATCGCCCGCGCCGCTGTCCATCTGCGTGCGCAGCACCGCAATGGGCGTCTTCAGGCTGTGCGCCAGGTCGGCCAGGGTATTGCGCTGACGCTCGAGGTTCTCGCGCTCGCTTTCAATGAAGGCGTTGATGCTGTCGGTCAGCGGTTCCAGCTCGCGCGGGTGGCGCTCGCTCATGCGCGCGGTCTCGCCACGCTGCACTTTGGTCAGCTCGGTGATCACGCGGCGCAGCGGGCGCAGGCTCCACTGCAGGATGACGGTCTGCAGCAGCAGCAGGATCAAGCCGATGCCACCCAGGTAGAACCACACCCGGCCACGGAACACCCGCAGCTGCGCACCCAGCGCGCGCGAGTCTTCCATCACGTAGATGGTGTACGGGAATTCGGTGGCGGGATCGGCGTCGGCGTCCCACACCAGGCCCAGGCCATAGCGGTACACCGAGCCCTGGCTGCCGTCGATCTGGATCATCGGCAGCGGGCCTTCGAACACTTCCTGGCGCGGCGCCAGCAGGCCACCGCCGACGGTGGGCAGCATCGGGCCTTCGGCGGACATCGAATTGCCCTTGCCGTGCGGCATCACCACCTGCAGGTACAGGCCGCTGCCCGGCACATCGAAGCGCGAATCCGGTGGCTGCTCGCGGATGTACAGCGAGCGGTCGCGGGTGAAGTCGATGCCGGCCGCATAGGCGGTGGCGTAGTTCTTCAGGCGCTCACGCAGGTTCGCCTTCGCCGTATCGGCGAAGGCGGCGTCGAGCGCGTAACCGGCCAGCGCCAGGAACGCGACCAGGCCCACGGACGCGGCGAGCATCTGGCGCGCCTGCAGTGAGCGCGGCCGCCAGCGTCGGAAGAACCACAGACGGCCGGACATCATGGTATCGCCAGGGTGAGCCGGCTCAGCCCTCGTTGCGGGGGATCGCGAAACGGTAGCCGCGACCGCGCACGGTCTCGATCGGCTTCAGCTCGCCATCCGGATCCAGCTTCTTGCGCAGGCGGCCGATGAAGACCTCCAGCACGTTCGAGTCGCGGTCGAAGTCCTGCTGGTAGATGTGCTCGGTGAGATCGGCCTTCGAGACCAGTTCACCGGCATGCATCATCAGGTACTCCAGCACCTTGTACTCGTAGCTGGTGAGGTCGACATTGCTGCCGGCCACGCTGACGGTCTGGGCGGCGAGATCCAGCGCAACCGGGCCGCATTCCAAGGTCGGCTTGCTCCAGCCAGCGGCGCGGCGCAGCAGCGCGTTGACGCGGGCCAGCAGTTCTTCGACGTGGAACGGCTTGACCAGGTAATCGTCGGCGCCCTGCTTCAGGCCCTCGACCTTGTCCTGCCAGCTCGAACGCGCGGTCAGGATCAGGACCGGGAACTTCTTGCCTTCGTCACGCAGGGCCTTGATCAGCTCCATGCCCGACATCTTGGGCAGGCCGAGGTCGATGATGCCGACATCGAACGGAACTTCGCGCCCCATGTAGAGGCCTTCCTCGCCGTCCTGCGCAGCATCGACGGCAAAGCCTTCGCGCTTGAGCCGGGCTGCCAGGGTCTCACGCAGCGGGGCTTCGTCTTCGACCAGAAGGATACGCATGAACTCTCCCTAGTGTCCTGGGTGTGGCCCGGAGGCCTGTGGGGTACGGGTTGATAGCGACAACTATCCCTGTTCAGGGGTTATCGCCGCGTAGTGATGACATATCCGACCGCGGCGTGCGCGGCTGTGAACGCGACGGGGCGGGGTCGTCCATGTAGCGGACCCGGCCCCGATCGTCCATGTACTTCACCCGGTTGATATCACGACCATCGAACGGCACGCGCTCGGCGCCGAGGATGTGGCCGCCGGTGGTGCGCTGCACGCGGCGCACGGCATCGGACAGCGAACGCTCGTCGCCACGGTTGCCGCGCTCGCCCCGCTCCATCATCTCCGCCCGCCCCTGGTCGCCGCGCGGCGGCTGTTGCGCCAGCGCCGAAGACAGCGGCACAGCCGACAGGACCACGCAGGTGGCCAGGGCAATGCGGCGGTGGAAGGGAGCGGAAGACATCGATGCGATCCTAGCCGAGCACGGCGATTCGTTCAAAAGTCGTAAATCCGGCGCCGGGTTCGAAACCCAGCGTTTTACAAATCTTTTGCAAATTCTTGGTTTACAGCGGTGAATCCGGTCTGAACTTTTCCGGCCCTGCGCCCGAGTCGTTCAGCTAAGTGAACATTCGGGACGAATCGCCGTCCCTTGTCAAGTCAGGAATGTGACTGCGGTCACGCTGCGGCGCGATCAGCTTCGCGGTCGGTGACCGCCAAGGCCTGTTCGATCAGGCTCCAGCCGGCGCCGGGGCGGTGTGCGCCCTCGCTCAGCACCTGGCGGAATGCGCGCCCACCGGGCTGGCCGTGGAACAGGCCGAGCAGGTGGCGGGTGATGTGCTTCAGCGCCAGGCCTTCGCCCAGCTGCGCCTCGATGTAGGGGCGCATCGCGCGCAGCAGGTCGCCACGGGCCTGCAGCGGGGCGCCGGTGTGCAGCGCCTCCAGCTGATGCAGCAGGTAGGGGTCGTGGTAGGCCGCGCGGCCCAGCATCACGCCATCGACGTGCGCGGCCTGCGCCTGCACCGCCTCGATGCTGGCCAGGCCGCCGTTGATCACCACCGGCAGTGCCGGGCGCTCTTGCTTCAGGCGGTAGGCCCAGTCGTACTTCAGCGGCGGAACCTCGCGGTTCTCCTTCGGCGACAGGCCCTTCAGCCACGCGTTGCGCGCGTGCACCACCACCATCGCCGCACCGGCGGCGACCTGGCGGTCGACGAAGCTGGCAAACACGTCGTAGTCGTTGTCCTCGTCCACGCCCAGGCGGCACTTCACCGTCACCGGGATATCAACCGCGTCGACCATCGCCGCGACGCATTCGGCCACCAGCGCCGGCTCGCGCATCAGGCAGGCGCCAAAACGCCCGGCCTGCACGCGGTCGGACGGGCAGCCGCAGTTGAGGTTGACCTCGTCATAGCCCCACTCGGCGGCGATGCGCGCGGCCTGCGCCAGCAGCACCGGATCACTGCCACCCAGCTGCAGCGCCAGCGGCTGCTCGCTGCGGTCGAAGCCGAGCAGGCGCTCGCGGTCGCCGTGGATGACCGCGTTGGCGTGCACCATTTCCGTGTACAGGCGCGCGCCCGGCGCCAGCACGCGATGGAACACGCGGCAATGGCGGTCCGTCCAGTCCATCATCGGGGCAACGGACAGGCGCAGGGAATCGGCGTAACGGGCGGTGGCGGACGTCATCGGGGCATTGATCGTGGAGACTGGCATTGCCAGTGAGATCAATAGTTTACACCGGGCGGCTGAATGCGCCCGGTCAGCCGCGCGGCGAGCGCCGGTTCGGCCCGGCTCCGGCTGGCGGCCGGGGCGGACTGGGCGGTGGCGGCGGACGCTTCCTGCCCTCGGGGAGCTTGGGGTTCGCGTTCTCCATGGATACGACCAACTGGTCCAGTGGTGGGTTGGAACCCTTCCTCAACTTAGCCATCGTCTGTCTCCTGGAGAATCTCGACCCACTGCACATCCACTGCGTGAATCAGTATGCCATCGAGCTGCGGAAGCTCGACCACGGCGGGGCTGGCCACGGGATCCGCTGCTGGATCGGCACCTTCATCGGGTGGATCCGCATCCACCAGCCAGGCCGGCATCTGCATGTAGAACTGTCCCGCAGCGGGGCTGATCGGCCACTCCTTGGGATAGCCGGTCAATCGACGGCCATCCTTCAATTGCAGCACCACGAAGGCAGGACGCGTACCGAGCACGCAGTACCACTCGCTCGGGTGGGATGTCCTCGTGGTGAAGCCTGCGCGGCGGAGAACCCTGTGGAGGGAATCCTTGTTCGCAGCGAGGGCCAATCCTGCCCCCAGCAGTGCGGCGAGGACAAAACCCCATAGCAGGCTGCTGGTCTCGGTCCAGGTCCCCAGCACAAAGCAGCGACCAGCCAGCAGGAGCATCAGTTCGGTGAACTTGACCAGCACCTGGACCGCGAAGGTGAATACCAGCGCTTCCACGGTCCGTTCGAACTGCGGCGGCTTGGGATGGGATGTCAGCCCATAGAACACCCAGGCTGCCAGGAAGCCCGGCAGCAGAAAGGTCAGCAGCGTGGTGGCGTTGTTGAAGAGCGAATCCATTCCGGCAGAAGTACTCCGTCGTGAGGATCACAACGGAGCACGATCGCGGCGATTCTTCCACCCGATGTGGGGTTCACAGGCTGAAGATGCAGCAACCGCAACAGCGGCCATGGCGTTGCAATGCTGCAGTCGCAGCCTATAGCGTCAATGTGCGCTATCGAACGGCACCTTCCAATGCCCTGCACCGCGTCGCTCGGGAAAGCTCGACCAAGCTGGTGGTCTGCCATGTGAGGTACAGTCCAACGCGTTGCAGGTTGCAAACGCTTTCCTTGGATTCGCAATGAGCAGGCTGAGGACGATTCCCTTCGATCCCGCAGACTATCTGGATGATGACGTCGCAATCGCCACCTATCTGAGCGCAGCGTTGGCGGTTGGTGATGCAAGCCATTTCCAGGAGGCGCTTGGAACAGTCGTGCGAGCGCGCGGCTCACGCGGCAATGCCGAAGAATCGGGTCTTGGCCGCGACAACCTATAGGTAGGCGCGCATCGTGCCCGCTTCGCTCGCCGGGCATCACTCGGCGCTACCCTCGTAACGCTGCAGGTCTTGCAGGATCGGGCCCCCCGCTAGACCGTCTCATCCACTTCCAATCCAAAGCGATTGGCAATGAAAGAAGCTGCAATTTGCGCGGTGCAACAATCCGTGTTGTATCGCAACGTACGAGCTTGGGCGTAGCGATCACATAACTAGCGTCAAATGCGACATGTTCTGACGCCAGCTCCAATTGCACCTTCCTTTTCAGCCGATAGGCTTTAGTACATCGCACCTGCATACCCGCTATTTCATGCCCCCACCTGCAGTCATCTTCCCGCCCATGCTCGCCTCGTGAGGCCCAATGAAAAGGCAAGCTTTGGACACCGCCTACGCCTCAATAAAGGGCGCAGGATTTGTGCGTAACGGGCCGGCTTTCATGAGAGTGCGCGAGCACTTCATAGATGTTCTTTCACTGCAGACCAGAAGCGACGGCAAAGCACTCGCACTCAATGTCGGTGTGCTTGCCCGCTTCATCGCGGGGCGTTGCACGGATCAGACCACGAATCTCAACGAAGCCGACTGCGACGTGAGATGCAGGGCCGCTCCCCCAGGGAAAAGCGACCATTGGATAAGCATTGAACAGGACGCTGATCTGCTCAAGACCGAGGTGGATGCTCTTTTGACAGAGAATGCCCTTCCCTTTTTTTCACAGTTCCAGGACATCGATTCCATCTGTGGAGCTTTGACGGTCGCGGCCATTCAGGCCGACTCGACGCCGGCACACTTCAGTTCGATCACACGCGTCCGCAGGGCCCTGCTCGCTGCCCTTTCATGGCAGGCAAAGGATGGCACCGAGTCTGCCAAGGTGCTGGCCGCATATGGACTCTCCATCAGTAATGGAGCTACCGCACTGAAAGGCCAATTCAGGAAAATTCTGGAGGCTTAGCCGCCTCCAGAATTGACACGGGCATTGGAGCGCTACCGCCTCAATGCCCCCCGCGCGCGCCGCCCACCTGCTCGATCAACGTCTGGCTGGCCGCATTGAGCCCCACCACCGTCACCTCCGCACCATGCGTGGCCAACTTTTCCTGCGCCCGCTCCAGCGCGGCCACGGCAGTCAGGTCCCACAGGTGCGCATCGCGCAGATCAATCTGCACCTTCGGCGCCACGTGCTGGTAATCGAACGCTGCACCCAGCTGCCCTGCCGAGGCAAAGAACACCTGCCCACGCACGCGGTAGACCTGGGTGTCACCGGCATCGTCGCGCTGCACGCCCAGCATGCGGCCGACCTTGCGTGCGAAGAACAGGGCCGACAGCAGTACACCGCTGAGCACGCCCTTGGCCAGATCGTGGGTAGCCACGGTGACCACCACGGTCAGCAGCATCACGGCGGAGGAACTACGCGGATGCGTGCGCAGGTCGCGCAGCGAGCGCCAGCTGAAGGTGCCGATGCTGACCATGATCATCACCGCCACCAGCGCGGCCATCGGAATCTGCCGCACCAGGTCGCTGCCGTACACCACCAGCACCAGCAGGAACACACCGGCCACCAGGCAGGACAGGCGGCCGCGGCCACCGGAAGTCACGTTGATCACCGACTGTCCGATCATCGCGCAGCCGGCCATGCCGCCGAGGAAGCCGGTGACCGTATTCGCCACGCCCTGGCCGACACATTCGCGGTTGCGCTCGCTGGGCGTCTCAGTGATGTCCTCGACGATCTGCAGGGTCATCATCGATTCAAGCAGGCCGACCACGGCCAGCGTGGCCGATACCGGCAGCAGGATGCGCAGGGTCTCCCAGGTGAGCGGTACGTCAGGCAGCAGGAAATGCGGCAGGCTGTCAGGCAACTGGCCCATGTCGCCGACGCTGCGTACGTCTACACCAAAGCCGATCACCACGGCAGTCAGCACCACAATGGCCACCAGCGGTGATGGCACGGCGCGGGTGAGGCGTGGCAGCAGGTAGATGATCGCCAGCGCGGCGGCGCACAACACGTAGACCGCAGGGCCGCGGCCGATCAGCTCGGGCATCTGTGCCAGGAAGATCAGGATCGCCAGCGCGTTGACGAAGCCGGTGATGACCGAGCGCGAGACGAAACGCATCAACGCGCCGAGCTTGAACACGCCGGCCAGCACCTGCAGCAACCCCGCCAGGATGCTGGCAGCGAACAGGTACTGCAGGCCGTGGTCCTTGACCAGGTCGACCATCACCAGCGCCATTGCACCGGTGGCGGCGGAGATCATGCCGGGGCGGCCGCCAGCGATGGCAGTGATGACGGCAATCGAGAACGCGGCATACAGGCCGACCTTTGGGTCGACGCCGGCGATGAGCGAGAACGCGATGGCCTCGGGAATCAGGGCCAGGGCGACGACGATGCCGGACAGCAGGTCGCCACGGATGTTGCCGAGCCATTGCTGGCGCAGGGGGTAGGACGTTTGCATGGGAAAGCTCCGCGCGCAGGCGGGCGTGGCCGCATGGCGCTGCAGTGGAAAGACACGGGTTCCTGAGCCGGGCGGGCCGGCTGCCGATGTGCGGCAAGGGTCAGGGTGGCGTGATCACTGCAGGCGGGCGTCGGTACGTGGGAGGGGCGCAGTCTACGGGAACCGGCCCCACAGGGGTAGCACAGTTGGCCGGCGAAGGCAGCGAAAAGCAGCGGAGCGTGGCTCCGCTCTACAATTGAACCATGGCCGCCAACCGCCCGCAGTTCTTCGACCCCGCCACCGAACAGGGCGTGCTGCGCCTGTCGATCGCCGCCTCGCTGCTGCTGGCCGCGGCGGCGGTGGTATTCGGCCTGCTGGCCAATTCCTCGCTGATCATCTTCGACGGCATCTACGGCCTGATCGACGTGGTGATGACCTGGCTGTCACTGCTGGTGGCGCGGTTGATCGCGCTGTCCACGCAGACCGACGCCCTGCAGTCGCGGCTCAACCAGCGCTTCACCATGGGCTTCTGGCACCTGGAGCCGATCGTGCTGGGGGTGAGCGGCACACTGATGATCGGTGCGGCGCTGTATGCGCTGGTCAATGCGGTGGACGCGTTGATGTCCGGGGGCCGCCACATCGCCCTCGGCCCGGCCATTGCCTTCGCCGGGCTGTCGATCGTAGGCGAAGCCGCGCTGGCCTGGTTCATCCTGCGCGCCAACCGCCGCATCGGCTCGGAGTTCATCGCGCTGGACGCGAAGAACTGGGTGATCGCGGCCAGCATGTCGGCCTGCTACCTGCTGGCGTTTCTCGGCGGCGTGCTGGTACAGGGCACCTCGTGGGCCTGGGTCGGGCCGTACATCGACCCGGCCATCCTCGCCTTCGTCTGCGTGCTGGTGATGATCGCCCCGCTCGGCACGGTGCGCCGGGCGCTGGCCGGCATCCTGCTGGTCACCCCGCCGGAACTGCAGGCCCATGTGGATGCAGTGGCACGCGGGATCGTGGCCAAGCACGGCTTCGTCGAGCACCGCAGCTACGTGGCCCAGGTGGGGCGTGGCGAGCAGATCGAGCTGTTCTTCGTGGTGCCGGAAAACGACCCGCCGCGGCCCCTGGTGGAATGGGACCAGCTGCGCGACGAGATCGGCGATGCACTGGGCGAGGCCTCGCCGGACCGCTGGCTGACCATCATGTTCACCACCGACCGCGAATGGACGATCTAGGCTGGCAGGACGATCGATCAAATTTTTCGTACGCATTGCAACCCAACGTACGCGGAAACCGGGCAAAGTAGGCTCCATCGCAACACCCACCCACCGACCAGGAGCATCCCGATGTCCATCGAAAAGGTTCTGTACACCGCCCAGGCCACCTCCACCGGCGGCCGTGAAGGCCGTTCCGTCTCCTCCGACAACGTGCTGGATATCCAGCTGTCGACCCCGCGCGAGCTGGGCGGCGCCGGCGGCCCGGGCACCAACCCGGAACAGCTGTTCGCGGCCGGCTACTCGGCTTGCTTCCTAGGCGCGCTGAAGTTCGTGGCCGGCCAGGCCAAGGTCGCGCTGCCGGCCGACGCCACGGTGACCGGCAAGGTCGGCATCGGCCAGATCCCGACCGGTTTCGGCATCGAAGCCGAGCTGACCATCAGCGCTCTTGGCGTGCCGCGCGAGCAGCTGGAAGAACTGGTGCAGAAGGCGCACATCGTGTGCCCGTACTCGAATGCCACGCGCGGCAACATTGACGTGACGCTGGTCGTTGCCTGATTAGGTCAACGCACAAAGCCAAATTCGCCGGATCGGATGCTATTCCGAGCTCCGATCCGGCGACTTGTACGACTTTCAACCAGGAACCGTGTACCAGTTCCCATCTGTCGTGTCGGGCTCTCCGATTCCAGCCCAGGAAAAGATGATGCAACTGGCGTCATCGTCGGATTGAAATGGATCGCCAACCTGAGTGGTTGAACTGTAGCCGTCGGTGGAGATGGCCCATGTCATATCGTCGTTCTGTTCCAGAGTCACTGTTTCTGGCTCCATCCAGCGACGGGGCTTGAAGCAGCGTGTGACTGTTGATCGATCTCCGGGAGCCGGCTTCTCTCCCATCTGAATCAACGTTTCTTCCTTGGTATGGGGACGCGTCAACCAGACCACCCCCCTATCTCTCAGCGAGCCAATTCGACAGTCTCCAGCTACCAGGACGGAGGCGGCCTGACTTCCCTTCTCAGTCAACAAAACTCCGTAGGCAGCCATCGATTGCCTGTACTGATGCCGCAGTTCTGTGTGGACCGACTGCATCATCAGTGACACCTCTGCGCCAACGACTGTGGGTGCCCCATACCATGACTGCAACAACCGGCAGACGAGTTCACGTGCCATCCTTCCTCGGGAAGGCGACGACGTGAATTCATCTACTATGACCGCGATTGCTTGGTTACCAACTATTGATAGCCCACCAGCATCGTGATTCCATTCTCGCTCGAGCCCCCTTCGGCTGGTCCAAACGGGCCTCCTTATCCCATTACTCAACTACCTTCTCCATTCTTGAGTAGATGAGATCACGTACTGCCCGATCACTTGCGGCGCTTTCGACTGCGTACTGCAGACCATCACATGCCAGCAGCGCACCGATTTCAGCCCTGATGAAATCCCGTACATCTTCAGGGGCGTCCGCCACCTCCTGTACGAGCTCCGCTCGGCCTTGAAACAAGGTGATCACGTCCTCGATGTCAGTACTCGACCATACATCGCCATTTCCCCTACCCTTGTACGCGTCCAATTTCGTCGCCAGGAAGTACTCCGGCGTTACAAGGCGAATCTCGGTTTCGCCAACCAGGGCTGGCTGTGCGGCAGCCAGCGCTCGTTCGTACCATTGATTCGAGAATCCAAGAATCTCGGCGTCATACGGCATGAAGTCGACCCTCAGATCGCCGAGGAAGAGGGCGCAGACCGGAGTTTGCTCATGCAGCTTGTCGTGAAATCCCTGCGCCCTCAATTTCTCCTGCAGAAGCTGCCAATCCACTCGTCCGATAACCGGCACTATAAGATCTACATCCTTGGTGTGCCTGATGTTATGCATCGCCAGTGGGTCTGTAAGTTGTAGTCCCGTGGTTGATCCACCGATGAATGCAACTTTTGACCGTAGTTCGCTCCCGAGCGCCCTAGCCACCTTTTCAATCATTTGCCTGTGATCCTGCACCGCATACTGATTCACTGGTTCAAAGCCTCGCCTTTTCGGGTAGATTCATGATTGATGCCAGTTGATCTTCCGCAATTGCCCGTTCTCGGGGTAACCCCACTCTCAATGAATCTGTCAACGCAAGCATCGCGTAGAGCAGGGGATCCGATTTAACAGCATGAGGGACCGTGGGAATAAGCGGTTCGATTGACTGCCCATGACTACTTCCTGTCACGCTCGGCCAGACAAGCAAGTGCTCACCAACTGTCGCCAGATGTTCCGCAAGGACAGGGGCGCTCATTGCGGTTGCGATTCCCCGGGTAATCAGCCCAGGGCGGACGGGGAAAATGAATCTGGAAGCGTGCACCAACACCCCCAGAAGAGCCGGCACATTTGTCTTCAGAAGCTCTGTCCTTCGATCAGGAAAGGCAAGCCCATTGTCGAGGCATCGATTCAGAGCCAAGCCAACTTGGCTCTTGCTAATGCCTGTGTCACCTGCCAACTGCCTAACGGTGAAGAGCCCGCGCCAGTGATTCTCGAATCCGGGTCTACTGTGATCCCAATGCCAGTCCTCATGTTGCGCATGCTCCCACCCCTGCCAGTTCCTGGATCGGAGGTGTAGTTGGCTACCCGCGTCAGCCTTCCAAAGGCTGATGAGCCTTAGAAGCAGAACGACATCTTGACCTTTGATCATGAGCCCACCCCAGAGTGTCCCGCGTCCCGGGACTTGGGACACATAAGATCCTGAACAAAATGGATTGTCAAATAAAAATGGGCGGATGCCGGTCGAAACCGAACATCCGCCCATCCCACCTTCGTTGTCCCGCACGGGGGCATGAGGTTGCCGGCCAGCGGCCGGCACTACCAGGTCACTTCTCGCTCGTAATGAGCTGCACGACGCTGGAGAAATCCAGCTTGCCGCGGCCGGCCTGGTGATTCATCGAGTACAGGTTGCGGGCCACTTCGCCCAGCGGGATCGAGGCGCCGACACTCATCGCCGCTTCCACCGCCAGGCCCATGTCCTTCAGCATCAGATCGCTGCCGAAGCCGCCGCTGTAGCCGCGCGAGGCCGGGGCGTTTTCCAGCACGCCCGGCCACGGATTGCACACTTCGGTGGCCCAGCTGCGGCCGGTGCTGACGGCCATCATCTGCGACAGCACCTTCGGATCCAGCCCGTGCGCCACGCCGAGGGCGATGGCTTCGCCGGTGACCGCCATGATCACGCCCAGCGCCATGTTGTTGCACAGCTTGGCCACTTGGCCGGCACCACTGGCGCCCACATGGAAGATGTTCTTGCCCATCGCCTGCAGCACCGGGCGGGCGCGCTCCAGCGCGTCCTCCTCACCACCGACGATGAAGGTCAGGGTGCCGGCCTGGGCACCGGCGGTGCCGCCGGACACCGGTGCGTCGATCATCTGCAGGCCACGTGCGGCAGCGGCTTCAGAGACCTTGCGGGCGCTGGCCGGTGCGATCGTGCTGCAGTCGATGACCAGTGCGCCGGCCGGAATCGCGGCAAGAATGCCGTCATCGCCCAGGTACACGCCTTCGACGTGGCGGCTGGCCGGCAGCATCGAGATCACCACCTCGGCATCGGCCAGGGTTTCGCGCGCCGATGCGGCCGCGCTGGCGCCGGCATCGACGGCGGCCTGCACCGCGGCCGGGACCAGATCGAACACGCGCACGGTATGGCCGTTCTTGACCAGATTGGCGGCCATCGGGCCACCCATGTTGCCCAACCCGATGAATGCAATGCGGCTCATGCAAGGCTCCTTTCAACAAGGGGAGTGCCCAGGTCGGCCAGCGGATGCGCGGCATCGGCCCAGGGGGAAGCGAAGAAGGTGTCGGCCCACGCGCCGGTGGCCTCGGCCAGGGTGGCCGGGTTCCACTGCGGATTGCGGTCCTTGTCGATCAGCAGCGCGCGGATGCCTTCGGCGAAATCACCGTGGGCGGCGCAATGCAGGGCGACGATGAACTCCAGGCGGTAGATCGCGGCCAGGTCCTGGCCGGCACTGCGACGCTGCAGCTCGTACGACAACCGTGCCGAACCGGGTGCACCGGCGGCGAGGGTCTTTTGTGCGGCCTGCAACCAGGCATCGTCGGTCTGCAGACCGGCGATGCGCGCAATGATGGCCTGCAGGTCATCCCCTTCGCACAACGCATCAACCTGCGCCGCATTGGCCAGCAGCGGGCCGGTGGCAGCATCGCTGGCATGCGACTGCAGCAGATGGCTGAGCCGTTCGTGGTTGTGTGCGGCATCGCTGGACCACGCGACCTGCAGCAGCGCATCGAACACCGCGCTGCGGCGTTCTTCGGCCACGTGCACGTCGGCCAGGCCGGCGTAGATGGCGTCGCCCGGATTGAGCAGCGCACCGGTCAGCGCCAGGAACAGGCCGCCCTTGCCGGGTACACGCGGCAGCAGCCAGCTGCCACCCACATCGGGGAACAGACCGACGGTGATTTCCGGGAAGGCCAGCTTGGAGCGCTCGCTGACCACGCGGTGGCTGGCACCGGACATCAGGCCGATGCCACCGCCCATCACGATGCCATGGCCCCAGCACAGGATCGGCTTGGCATAGGTGTGGATGAGGTAATCGACGCGGTATTCGACGTCGAAGAACTCCGCCGCGTAATCGTTCTCGCGGATGTCGCTGCGGCCGGCCTCGCGGAAGGCGACCATGCTCTTGTACAGGCTGTGCAGGTCGCCGCCGGCGCAGAACGCCTTTTCGCCTGCGCCCTGCAGCACCACCATGGCGATGCCATCGTCGTCGGCCCAGGCATTCAACTGCTTCAGCAGCAGGTGTGCCATCGGCAGCGAGAAACCGTTGAGCGTACGCGGCGCATTGAGCGTGGCGATGCCGATGCGCGTGCCGTTGCCGGCCACGCGCTCTTCGAACAGCACCGGTGCGTCGTCGGCAGCGGTGTCGGTGCTCATGCGTTCTTCCACTGCGCAGCGCGCTTTTCCAGGAACGCGGTCACGCCCTCGACCTGGTCGGCGGTGTCGAACAGGTCGACGAAGGCTTCGCGTTCGGCCACCAGCGCCGAAGCGTGGGTGCCGGTGCGGGTGGCCTGCACCAGGGTCTTGCAG
Source organism: Stenotrophomonas sp. GD04054 (assembly GCF_029836955.1). NCBI lineage: Bacteria > Pseudomonadati > Pseudomonadota > Gammaproteobacteria > Lysobacterales > Lysobacteraceae > Stenotrophomonas > Stenotrophomonas sp. GD04054. Next base: position 13,870 of record NZ_JAOECR010000021.1, read on the forward strand.
GCGGCGATGCTGGTCGGGCTCTGCTTGCCGGCCTTCTTCGCCCATTCCAGCGCCAGCGCCTTGGCTTCGCCCTTGCCGACCTTTTCTTCGGCCAGGCCAATGCGCAGCGCGGTGTCGGCATTGATGCGCTCGCCCAGCAGGATCATGCGCTTGGCCCAGCCCTCGCCGACCAGGCGCGGCAGGTTCTGGGTGCCACCGGCGCACGGCAGCAGGCCGACAGTGGCCTCTGGCAGCGCAACCTGGGCATGGTCTTCAATGATGCGCAGGTCGCAGGCCAGCGCGCATTCCAGGCCACCACCCATGGCGTAGCCGTTGATCGCGGCGATCGACACGCCACGGAAACCAGACAGCGCTTCGAAGGCTTCACCGAAGCGGCGCGCGGCTTCACGTGCAGCGGCCTTGTCGCCGGAGGCGAACTGGTTGAGATCGGCACCGGCAGAGAAGAACTTCTCGCCGTCACCGATGATCACCAGCGCGTAGATGTCGCGGTCTGCGTTGAGCGCGCCGACCAGATCACGCAGCGCCGACAGGCTGTGCACGGTCCAGGTATGCGCCGGCGGGTTGTTCAGGGTGACCACGGCGGTGTGGCCATCCACCTCCACCTTCAGGCCCACGTGCTCCTGGGTACGCCAATCCTTCATCGCAGTTCCTCTTCGGTGTTGAGCAGGTGACGGGCAACGATCACCCGCATGATCTCGTTGGTGCCTTCCAGGATCTGGTGCACGCGGCAGTCGCGCAGCAGGCGCTCGATCGGGTATTCGCGGATGTAGCCGTAGCCGCCGTGGATCTGCAGTGCTTCGTTGCAGACGTTGAAACCGGCATCGGTAGCGAAGCGCTTGGCCATCGCGCACCAGACGTTGGCATCGCTGGCACCGGCATCGAGCTTGCGCGCGGCGGTGTGCACCATCTGCCGGGCGGCCACCAGCTGGGTGACCATGTCGGCCAGCTTGAACTGCAGGGCCTGGAACTCGGCCAGTGCCTTGCCGAACTGGCGGCGCTCGCCCATGTAGCGGCGTGCAGCGTCCAGCGCACCCTGCGCGGCGCCCAGCGAGCAGGCGGCGATGTTGATGCGGCCGCCATCGAGCCCCTTCATCGCCAACTTGAAGCCGCCGCCTTCCTCTCCCAGAAGGTGGCTGACCGGTACGCGGACGTTTTCGAAGGTGATGCCACGGGTGGGCTGGCTGTTCCAGCCCATCTTCTCTTCCTTGCGGCCGAAGCTGATGCCCGGCAGGTCGGCCGGCACCGCAATGGCGCTGACACCGCCGGCACCGGCACCACCGGTACGCGCCATCACCACCAGCAGCTCGGTGGCACCGGCGCCGGAAATGAAGGCCTTCGAGCCGTTCAGCACATAGAAGTCGCCATCGCGCACGGCGGTGGTCTTCAACGACGCCGCGTCGGAACCTGCACCGGGTTCGGTCAGGCAGTACGAGGCCAGCTTGCTGCCCGAGGACAGGTCGGTTCCCCACGCATCGCGCAGCGCCGGCTGGCCCCACTTGGACACCATCCACGAGGCCATGTTGTGGATGCTGATGTACGCCGCGGTCGACGGATCGACGTTGGCGAGCTCCTCGATGACGACGGCGGCGTCCAGTCGGCTCAGGCCGCTGCCGCCCACTTCCGGGTCCATGTACAGGCCGCAGAAGCCCAGTTCACCGGCCTTGGCGATCGCCTCGCGCGGAAAGATGCCCTCCGCATCCCATCGCGCGGCGTGCGGCGCCAGTTCGGCCTGTGCGAAGTCGCGCGCCGCCTCGCGGTACGCCTGCTGCGCTTCTTCCAGTTCCGTCGTCATCGAGTGGCTCATGGCTGCTCCTGCCGTTACTTCAGGCTGATCGTGGTGTTGACGCCGTGGCTGAGCGTCTCGTCATCGAACCAGCGCGCGGTGACCGTCTTGGTCTGGGTGTAGAACAACACCACCTGCTTGCCATACGGACCCAGGTCGCCCAGCTTGGAGGCGCGCGAACCGGTGAACGAGAACAGCGGCACCGGCACCGGGATCGGCACGTTGATGCCGACCTGGCCGACGTCGATGTCTTCCTGGAACTTGCGCGCGGCGGCGCCGGACTGGGTGAACAGTGCGGTGCCGTTGCCGTTCGGGTTGCTGTTGACCATCGCGATGGCTTCTTCCAGCGTCTCTGCTTCGAGGATGACCAGCACCGGCCCGAAGATTTCTTCCTGGTAGATGCGCATGTCGGTGGTGACACCGGCAAAGATGGTCGGGCCGACAAAGTTGCCCTTTTCGAAACCATCGACCTGCGGCTTGCGGCCATCGAGCACCAGCTTGGCGCCCTGCTCCACACCCGACGCGATCAGGCCTTCCACGCGCTCGCGGGCGCTGCAGGAAATGACCGGACCGACGTCGGTGCCGGCGACGGTGCCGCCGCTGACCTTCAGGGTCTTGGCCTTGGTGACCAGGTCCTGCACCCAGTTGCGTGCTTCACCGACCAGCACCAGGGTGGAGGCGGCCATGCAGCGCTGGCCCGCAGCACCGAAGGCGGCGCCGACCATCGCGTTGAGGGTCTGTTCCTTGTTGGCGTCCGGCAGCACCACGGCGTGGTTCTTGGCGCCCATCATGCACTGCACGCGCTTGCCGGCCAGCGAGGCACGGTTGTAGACGTGGGTGCCGACGCGGGTGGAACCGACGAATGACACGGCCTTGATGTCCGGGTGGTCGCAGATCGCGTTGACCACTTCCTCGCCGCCGTGGACGACGTTCAGCACGCCCTTCGGAATGCCTGCTTCCAGGGCAAGCTCGACCAGGCGCATGGTGACCATCGGGTCCTGCTCGGACGGCTTGAGGATGAAGGTGTTGCCCGTTGCAATCGCCATCGGGAACATCCACAGCGGGATCATCGCCGGGAAGTTGAACGGGGTGATGCCGGCGCACACGCCCAGCGGCTGCATGATCGTGTAGGTGTCCACGCCATTGGCCACGTTGTTGGCCAGCTCGCCCAGCTGCAGGTTGCCGATGGCGGCGGCGTGCTCGACCACTTCCAGGCCGCGGAACACATCGCCTTCGGCGTCCGGCAGGGTCTTGCCCTGTTCGGCGGTGAGGATGTGGGCCAGCTCGCTCATGTTCTCGCGGATCAGCTGCTGGTACTTCAGGAAGATGCGCGCACGGGTGCCGATCGGGGTCTTGCGCCAGGTCTTGAAGGCTTCCTTGGCGGCGGCGACGGCGGCGTCCACTTCGCCGGTGGTGGCGAACGGCACCTTGGCCAGCACGTCCTGGGTGGCCGGATTGATCACGTCCTGCCAGTGGGAGGTGGCCGATTCAACGAACTGGCCATCGATCAGCATGCGGATACGGGGCGCTGCAACAGTCATGACGACAATCCCACAGGGTGCGAAAGATGCTTGGCATTATTCACAGCACCCACCTCGATTTCCGGGCTGAATCCGCTTAATCTGGCCAACACACCAGACGATTCATGTTAATTCTGTGAATTATTCAGCCCCCCAGCGACAACTTGGCCTGCGCCTGCTGCGGCTGCGCGAGCAGCGCGGCTACAGCCAGGCGGATCTGGCACGGGCGCTGGGGCTGTCGGCCAGCTACCTGAACCAGATCGAGCGCAACAAGCGCCCACTGACCCCGGCTGTGCAGAAGAAGCTGGGCGAGGTATTGGGCGACGTTTCCGCACTGTTCGACGAGGATGAGCCCGCCGCCCTGCAGGAAGCGCTGGGCGAGACCCTGCGCGATCTGGGCCTGGCCGAGGTCAGCGCCACCGAACTGCGCGCGCTGGCCGGCAACCTGCCGCAGGTCAGCCGCGCCCTGCTGGACCTGCACCGCCGCCACCTGGCGCTGCGCGAGCATGCCGCGGCGCTGGAATTCCAGCTGGGCGAGCCCGGTGCCGGCAGCACCCTGCCCGCTGGCGACCAGGTACGCGAATTCTTCAACCGCATGCACAACCACATTCCCGAGCTGGACGAGCTGGCCGAGCAGCTGTTCGCCGAGTGGGGGCTGTCGCCCGGGCACGTGGCACCGCGGCTGCGCCAGCTGCTGGCCGACCGCCATGGCGTGCTGGTGGAAGTGGCCGCACTGCAGGCCGGGCGCGAGAAGCGGCAATACGATGCCGGTGCGCGGCGGCTGTGGCTGCCCGATTACCTGGAGCCCGGCCAGCAGGCGTTCCAGATGGCGGCCGAGCTGGCACTGCACGGCTACCTGCCGCAGATCGATGCGGTGGTGGCGCGCGCCGGGTTCACCGATGACGCGCGCATCGCGCAGGCACGGATCGGTCTTTCCAACTATTTCGCCGGCGCGCTGGTGATGCCGTACATGCGCTTCCTGCGTGCGGCCGAAGCCAGCAGCTACGACATCGAACTGCTGGCGCATCAGTTCGGCGTCGGCTTCGAAGCGGTCTGCCACCGGCTGAGCACGCTGGCGCGGCGCAGTGCGCCCGGGCTGCCGTTCTTCTTCATCCGCGTGGATCGCGCCGGCAATGTGTCCAAGCGTCATTCGGCCACCGATTTCCATTTCTCGCAGGTGGGCGGCTCGTGCCCGCTGTGGATCGTCTACGAGGCGTTCAACCAGCCCGGGCGGATCCTGACGCAGACCGCGCGCATGCCCGATGGGCGGCGCCACTTCTGGCTGGCGCGGCAGGTCAGCAGCGGGCCGGTGGGGCATGGCCAACCGCGGAAGACGTTCGCGGTGGCGCTGGGCTGCGATCTGCAGCATGCCGAGCGGCTGGTGTATTCATTGGGGCTGGATGTGCAGAGTCCGGGTAATTCGGTGTCGATCGGACCGGGGTGCCGGGTGTGCCCGCGCGAGGACTGCATGCAGCGCGCGTTCGCGCAGTTGCCGGGGCGGTAGGGTTGGTTCGGCAGGGCTGCGCCCTGCACCTGCTTCAATCCAAGGCAACAGCAAAAGCAACAGCGGGCTTTCCGTGGGATGGCGGGGTGGATCCGGTTGCGGGGGACGCTGCAAGTCCCCCTCCGGGGCCCGGCGCAGCCGCTGGCGGCTGTGCGTTCGGGCGCTTGCGAAGCAATGCTTCGCAAGCAAAGCGCCCTCACCCATGTAAGCTCGGTCGCCGCATCCATGCGGCTCACGCCCCCGCAACCGGACCCACCCCGCCTTCGACAGTTTCCCGCTGCTGTTGGTGGGTGCTGACCGTTGGTCGGCACGCTGCTGTTGGTGGGTGTCGACCTTGGTCGACACGGTAGATCCACGCCATGCGTGGATGCGCTTCGATGAAGTTTCGAAATATTCGATCTCGATCGGATTCCATCCACGCATGGCGTGGATCTACTAGACCTTTCGTGCGTAGGCTGCATCCCATTGCAATGCCCGCCCATGGAGACACCTATGTCCCTGTTGCGCTCTTGCCTGGCCCTGCTGCTCACTGCCACCGCCGCGCCGGCGTGGGCGACCTTTTCCATTGCCGCCTGCAACGAGGCCGGCGACTGCGGGGTGGCGGTGGCCACGCACAACCTGGCGGTCGGGGGCGTGGGTGTGCCGTGGGCACAGGCCAAAGTGGGCGCGGTCGCCAGCCAGTTCGAGACCAACCCGACCTATGGGTCGAAAGGCCTTGAACTACTGGCCAAAGGTCGCACGCCTTCGCAGGTGCTGAAGCAGCTGTTGGATGAAGACGGCAACTTCGATGGCACCACCCTCGCCGAGCGCCAGGTGGGGCTGGTCAGTGCGCGCGGCGGCAATGCGCAGTACACCGGCGCCACCGCGCAGCAGGCCAGCTGGGCCGGTGCGCACGGCGACGGCATGTTGAGCGTGCAGGGCAATGGCCTGGCCGGACCGGACGTGCTGGCGGCAATGCAACGTACCTTTACGGCTTCGCACGGAGCGCTGGCCACACGCCTGCTGGCGGCGCTGGAAGCCGGCCAGGCCGCGGGCGGCCAGCGCAGTGGGCAGTGGTCGGCCGCGCTGCTGGTGCGCACGCCAGGAGGCGACTGGCAGGACACCGACCTGCGCGTGGACGCCGACCCGCGTGCGGTCGCGAGGCTGCGCGAGCTGTACGACATGCGCCTGTCCAACGAGGCGATCATCCAGGCCGAGCAGCGTTGGGAGAACGGCGATGTGGCAGGTGCGCGCGCTGCGCTGGCGTCCTCGTTGTCACTGGCCCACGGCTGGGACCGTACCTGGGCGCGCGCTGCGCGCCTGGCCATGCGGCAAGGTGATTTCGCGCTGGCCCGCGAATACCTGGCCGGCCTGCGTGCGCTCAATCCGGGCTGGGTGAAGCAGGAGCTGGCGCTGCCGTTGTATGCACCCTTGCAGGGTGATGCGGTGGTTGCACCCTGGCGATGAAGCACCGCAGGGAGCAGATCGTGCCGACCAAGGTCGGCACCCACCAGAACAGTTCAATCGGCCGCGGCGGAGATCAGTAGATCGGCGTCACCTTCATCTGCGGCAGCGGGCGCGGTGCGCCGTCGGTGAGGTCCGGGCCGAGGTCCTCCCAGGTACGTCCCTGCTCGACCATCAGCCCCCACAACTGCTGCGATGCCAGCCGCTTGTCTTCCGAGCCCAGCTTGTACGACGGCGGCGTCGGCTGGCCACTGGCAACCATCGCGTACGCCGCGCGGTAGGCCAGTACCTGCTGCGCCGGGTCGTCGGTGCGCGCCACTTCCAGCGTGTAGCGCTGGTAGGCCGAGGCCAGGTTGCGCCAGCGGATCCAATAGTGGTTCTCGAACGAAAACGAACAGAAGCGCGCACCGGCCAGGCTGCCCTTGTCGGCGATGCGGGTCAGCACGTCCTGCGGCATGTCCAGGTTCATGCCGCCCTCGTCGCCCTGCAGGCTGACGTGCACGATGCGGTCGCGGTAGCCCGGTGCACGCGCCTGCAGCAGGTCGCGCCAGTTCTGCATGGTCGCCACCACCGCGAACAGGAAACGGCCCAGCTCCGCAGCGGCCAGCGGAGTGGCGATCGACTGATAGGTACGCTGCCAGCCATGACGGTTTTCGGTGGGCAGGAACACGGCGTGTTCCAGCGCCTGACGGCCACTGCTGCCGTGGCTCACGTCTTCGGCGTGCTGCGGGTAGACCAGATTGATGGCGAAGGTTGGCCAGCGCGGCAACGCGGCATCGAACAGGTGGATCGGGAAGTTGCTGCTGATGCCACCATCGGAGAACCAGCAGATGCGGAACGCGGTGATCACCGGTCCGCAGGTCTGCCCGGCACTGGTCAGCCCTTCCATGCTGTCGGCCACGTTGTGCTCCTGGTCGGCCGCAGGTGCGGTCGGTTCGCAGCGACGCTCGCGGCGCGAGGGCTCATGCAACGGCACCGCGCTGATCAGCAGCGGGAAGCTCAGGCTCATGCGCGTGGCCACCAGCACCGGCAGCTTCGGGCCCTGCGGCAGGTGGTAGTACCGGCGCCCTTCCACCTCCAGTGGCGGGCCGGCCTGCGTCACCAGCCACTGCACCACGCTGGCCGGAAACAGCTGCTCGAACTCCTCGCGCAGGAACCAGAACTGCGCGCCGCCCAGCGGCAGCGTGCGCGGCTCGTTGTGCGACACACAGGTGGTGATCATCTGCAGGCTGATCGCATGCGGGCTGTCCGGCTCGCCGGCATAGCGCGGCGCATCGTGCAGATCGGCGAACGTGAGCGGTGCATCCAGCGGCTTGCCGGACAGCTGCTGCAGGCACTCGTGCAACCATTCGGTCAATGCCGGCGTGCGTGCATCGCGGCCGAGGCCGCTGCACAGGCCCAGCAGGTTACGGCGCGCCACCCGCGCTACCCGCAGCGCGGCACCGGCCACGCCGGCACCGTACGCGCACAGCAGTGATGGCAGCAGCGTGGCGGCCACGCCGCTCCAACCGCCGCCCCACCAGCCCAGGCCGAGCAGCAGCGCCAGCGACACCAGCACCTCCAGTGGCGCAATCTCGAACACCGCGATGGCCAGGCACAGCAGCTTGTGTGGCAGGCGGGCATTGCCGGTCAGCACCACCAGCAACCGGTAGGCGGCGCGCGCGCCCCGTGCCGGCTGGAACAGGCTGTAGATGAAGCCGCGCCGCGACAGCTGCGCCGACACCGCCGACAGCCCGCCGTAGCCGGCATCGCCGGGCAGGTGTTCACCCGCCTGCTGGCGACGATCACCGCACGCCGCCGCGGCCGCCACCGCCGCGGCGATGGCGCCGGCCGAGGTGCCGCCGATGCTCTTGAATCGATACTCGCGCGCCAGCGCCAGTACCGCATTGGGGTACACGATGCCGCTGGTGATGCCGCCTTTCATGACCAGATCGCAGTACTTCGCCGCCACGAGCCACCTCCCGTCTGTCGGTGGCCAGTATGGCAAGAGGCGCTCTCACAGCCTGAGAAGCGAGCCACAGCCCTGCGCTTTCATTGGCCCTTGACCATTGCCCTCGACGCGTCCACCGTGGGCACGCCGAAGGTATCCCTGCCGTGGCATTGATGGCGGCAGGGATTTAAACGGGAATCCGGTGAAGGCGCCTCGCGCGCCCATTCCGGAGCTGCCCCGCAGCGGTGAATGGAAACGAATCCTGCCAACAGCACTGGGCTCACGCCTGGGAAGCGGTGGGTAGTAGGTGGGCTGCGGCCCGTGTCCATCAGCCCGAATACCGGCCCCGGCCGGGGGACACGACCGTCCCCTGACTCGACCTGGAATCTCCGCGGGGAGGTTGCCGGGGCCGTCGTCGTCCTGCGCATGCGGGCCGCGCGGCCGCGCGCGTCCTGTTCACGGTATCCGGCCAGACCTGTTCACCCACGCGCTGATGCATGGGCCACCGCCGTTGCCGGCGGTCCATGCGGTACCTGACGATGACCGAGCTCCAACGCCCTACCCTGACCCTGCCCGCCGACGGCAAGCGCCTGCTGCTGCATTCATGCTGCGCGCCCTGCTCCGGCGAAGTGATGGAGGCGATCACCGCCTCCGGGATCGACTACGCGATCTTCTTCTACAACCCCAACATTCATCCGGTGAAGGAGTACGAGCTGCGCAAGCAGGAGAACATCCGCTTCGCCGAACAGCACGACATCCCGTTCATCGACTGCGACTACGACACCGACAACTGGTTCAGCCGTGCACGCGGCATGGAGAACGAGCCCGAACGCGGCATCCGCTGCACGATGTGCTTCGACATGCGCTTCGAGCGCACTGCGCTGTACGCGCACGAGCACGGCTACGACACCATCAGTTCGTCGCTGGGCATCTCGCGCTGGAAGAACATGGCGCAGATCAACGACTGCGGCATCCGTGCCGCGTCGCGCTATGAAGGCCTGCAGTACTGGGACTACAACTGGCGCAAGGGCGGCGGTGCCAGCCGCATGATCGAGATCAGCAAGCGCGAGCAGTTCTACCAGCAGGAATACTGCGGCTGCGTGTACTCGCTGCGCGATGCCAACCGTCACCGCCGCGAGAATGGCCGCGAACGGATCAAGATCGGCCTGCTGTACTACGGGCAGGACGCTGAGACGCCGCAGGGCGATTGACGTGTGGGCATGGGGCGGCCACGCTGGTCGCCCCTTCTGCTGTACCGGAACTGCCATGACCGCCCTGCCCGCCGATGTCGCCCTGCTGGTGATCGACCTGCAGCCGGACTTCATGCCCGGTGGCGCGCTGGCCTGCGACCAAGGCGATGCGCTGGTGGCACCGATCGCCGATCTGCTGGCACAGCGCCGCTACCGCACCGTGGTGGCAACACAGGACTGGCACCCGGCCGACCATGCCTCGTTCGCCAGCCAGCACCCCGGCCAACGCCCCTTCGAGACCATCCTGCTGCACGCGCAGCCGCAGACCCTGTGGCCGGACCACTGCGTGCAGGGCAGCGCCGGTGCCGCGCTGCATCCGGGCGTGGACTGGACCGTGGCCGACCTGATCCTGCGCAAGGGCACGCGCCAACAGGTGGATTCGTACAGCGCCTTCCGCGAGAACCATGGCCCCGATGGCGAGCGCCCGGCCACCGGCCTGGCCGGCTGGCTGCACGAGCGCCGCATCCGCGAAGTGCACGTGTGCGGCCTGGCTCGCGACTACTGCGTGCTGTGGAGCGCGCAGGACGCGGTGAAGTCCGGCTTCCGGGTGAAATTCCTGTGGGAGCTGACCAAGCCGGTGACCGACGCCAACGACGCGATGGTGCGTGAAGCGCTGGGCAAGGCGGGGATCGCGATCGCCTGAGCCACCACCGCCAGGCACGGCCCGGTGCTACCGGAACACCACCGTGCGATGCCCGTTGAGCAGGATGCGGTGCTCCACATGGCGGCGCACGGCGCGGGCCAGCACCAGCGATTCGGTATCGCTGCCCAGCCGCACCAGCTCGCGCGGCGCCATCGCGTGGTCCACGCGGGCCACGTCCTGTTCGATGATCGGGCCTTCGTCCAGATCCTCCGTGACGTAGTGCGCGGTGGCGCCGATGATCTTGACCCCGCGCGCGTGTGCCTGGTGGTACGGCTGCGCGCCCTTGAAGCTGGGCAGGAAGCTGTGGTGGATGTTGATCGCACGGCCGGCCAGCGCGCGGCACAGCGTGGGTGACAGGATCTGCATGTAGCGCGCCAGCACCACCAGATCGATGCGTTCGCGCTCGACCAGGTCGATGATCTGCTGTTCCTGCACCGCGCGCGTATCAGCGGTCACCGGCAGGTGGTGGAACGGCACCTGGTAGGACGCCGCCAACGGCGCGAAGTCGGCGTGGTTGGACGCTACTGCGGCAATGTCCACCTTCAGCTGGCCGCTGTGGGCACGGAACAGCAGGTCGTTGAGGCAGTGCCCCTGCTTGCTGACCAGCACCAGCAGGCGTGCACGGCGGCGGCCATCATGCAGCTGCCAGTCCATGCCGAAGCCGGCGGCGAGCGTAGCCATGGCGGCGCGCACGGTCTCCAGCGGCAGGCCGGCATCGCGATCGAAATGCACGCGCAGGAAGAAGCGGCCGCTCTCCTCGTCGCCGAACTGCTGGGCGTCGAGAATGTTGCAGCCGTGGTCGAACAGCAGGCCGGAAACGCGGTAGACGATGCCGGTACGGTCGGGGCAGGACAGGGTGAGGATGGAATCGGGGCGCATCGCCCGAGTGTAGGGCAGCGACCTGCCCTCGGGATCGATGGTCACCGATGCAACCGACCTGCTTGGTTCAGTCCCAAGCGATACTTGGGTTTCTCCATGGCAAGCTGGTCGGTCATGAACCTGTTGCAACTGATCCGCAGCTTCACCCGCACCGCAGAGACCGGCAGCATTGCCGCCGCGGCCCGCATCCTTGGCATCAGCGCCACCGCAGTCGGCCAGAACATCAACCGGCTGGAGGCGCATCTGGGCGTACGGTTGCTGAACCGAAGTACGCGCCAGCTGGCGCTCAGCGAGGCCGGCGCGCTGTACCTGGCGCAGGTGCGCCACATCGAAGCCGACCTGGCGCGTGCACAGGCGATGGTCACCTCTGGTGACATCGAACCGGCCGGGCCACTGCGCATCGCCAGCAGCAGCGCCTTTGGTCGCCACGTGCTTGCCCCCTTGCTGCCGTCGCTGCAGCAGCGCTACCCGCAACTGCAGCTGGAGCTGCGCCTGACCGATCGCGCCGTGCAACACGGCCCGGAAGCGGTGGATGCCAGCATCCGCATCGGTGCGCAGCTGGAGGACGGTGTCGTCGCACGGCAGCTGGCGCGCGTGCCGTTCGTGTTCTGTGCCTCGCCGGCCTATCTGAAGGCACACGGCACCCCGCAGCAACCCTCCGAGCTGAGCGGCCATCGCGGGCTGCTGCACCGCTTCCCCACCGATGGCCGGCCGCTGCGCTGGGGCCTGCTGAAGGATGGCCAGCGCGTGGACGCCGCACTGCCGCCGAGCATGGTCTGCGATGACATCGATGCGCTGGCGACGCTGGCCGCAGCCGGTGCCGGCATCACCCGGCTGGCCGCATTCGTGGCCGAGCCGTACCTGCGCGATGGCCGCCTGCAGGCAGTGTTCGGCGCCGGCACTGCATGGCGCCCGGAGCCGATGGAGGTCTATTTCTGCGTCAGCGACCGCCGCGATTTCACTGCCAAGATCCGCGCGCTGTTCGAGCACCTGCAGGCCGGCATGGCGCCGGCCTGGCGGGTGTGAGCCTCAGCGCGTCTTGAACACGCCGCGCGCATCGCGCGGCTCGCAGCGCAGGTACTGCGGCGCCGGTTCCACGCTGTCGCGCAATGCGGCGGCAGCATGCCACGGCCAGCGCGGGTCGTAGAGGATGCCGCGCGCCAGGGCTACCGCATCGGCGTGGCGATGGCGCAGGATCGATTCGGCCTGCTCCGGTTCGGTGATCATGCCCACGGCGATGACCGGCATGCGCACCTTGGCCTTGATCGCCGCCGCGAACGGCACCTGATAGCCCGGGCCGACGGTGATCTTCTGGCGCTCGTCCAGGCCACCGCTGGAGACATGCAGGAAGTTGCAGCCGCGCGCGTCCATCACCTGCGCCAGCGCTTCGCTCTGCACCAGATCCCAGCCGCCATCGACCCAGTCGCTGGCGGAGATGCGCACGCCCACCGCGACCTTGTCGGACACTGCCGCACGCACAGCATCGAACACCTCCACCAGCAGGCGCAGGCGGTTCGGCAGCGAGCCACCGTAGCCATCGGTGCGGCGGTTGCTCAGCGGCGACAGGAACTGGTGCAGCAGATAACCGTGCGCGGCATGCAGCTCGATCAGCTCGAAGCCCAGGCGCTCGGCGCGCACCGCACTGGCGGCGAAGGCGGCGATGACCTCGGCGATGCCGGCCTCGTCCAGTTCCTGCGGTACCGGATCGGCGGCATGGAACGGCAGCGGCGACGGCGCCACGGTGGCCCAGCCACGCGCATCGTCGGCCGGCAACTGGCCACCACCGTCCCACGGACGCCTCACCGAGGCCTTGCGGCCGGCATGGCCCAGCTGGACGCCCAGCGGCATCGGCGACCAGCGGCGGACGCTGGCCAGCACCTGCGCCAGTGCGGCCTCGGTGCCGTCATCCCACAGGCCCAGGTCGGCCCAGCTGATGCGGCCGCGCGGTTCGACCGCGGTGGCTTCCAGGATCAGCAGGCCGGCACCGGACTGCGCCAGGTTGCCCAGATGCATGGCGTGCCAGTCGCTGGCGCGGCCATCTTCGGCGGAGTACTGGCACATCGGCGCGATGACGATGCGGTTGGACAGGGTCAGGGGGCCGAACGAGATCGGCGAAAACAGCTGGCTCAAGACGGTGATGAACGACGTAGGGGGTGCGTATTGCACCGCCGCACGGCCTGCGAATCAACCGTCTGGATGGATCGCTGTTTCGCGGTGGGCGTGCAGCCGAGCGCGTGCTCGGCTCAGGACGAAGCCCACGCGGCCAGCGCCTCGGCGCAGTCCCGTTCATCCTTGAACTGCAGCAGGTCGTCGGCGCGGGTGCGGCCACGGTTCAACGCCGCCACCGGCAGCCCTGCCCTGGCCGCCGCCTGCACGAAGCGGAAGCCGGAATAGACCATCAGCGATGAACCCACCACCAGCACGGCGTCGGCCTGCTGCAGGTGCTCCTGCACCGCCTGCACGCGCTCCCGCGGCACGTTTTCGCCGAAGAACACCACATCCGGCTTCAACAGGCCGCCGCAATACGGGCACTCGGGCACCGCGAACGCGGAGAAATCGGTCTCCAGATCGGCATCACCATCGGGCGCGATGCCTGCCTCCAGCGCGTCCCAGCCGGGATTGGCGTCCAGCAGGCGCTGCTGGAAGCCTTCACGATCGCTGCGACGCTCACAGCCCATGCAGCGCACCAGATCCAAGCGGCCATGCAGGTCGATCACGTTGTGGCTGCCGGCACGCTGGTGCAGGCCGTCCACGTTCTGGGTCAGCAGCACCTGCAGCTTGCCGCGGCTTTCCAGCGCGGCCAGGGCCTGGTGGGTGCCGTTGGGCCGGGCCAGGCCGAAGCGCGGCCAGCCGAGCAGGCTGCGCGCCCAGTAGCGCTGGCGGGTGGCCGCCTCGCCCATGAAGGCCTGGTAGGTCACCGGCGGCGTGCGTTTCCACTGGCCGTCGGCATCCCGGTAATCGGGAATGCCCGAGGCGGTGCTGCAGCCGGCGCCGGTCAGCACGAACAGGCGCTGGGCACGGTCGATGAAGTCGGTCAGTGGCAGGGTCATGGCTGCCAGATGGGGGCGCCGTGGCGCCCCCGCAAGCACCGGTCCGTTGGCCGGGTCAGGCCGCCGGCAGCGGCGGTACCGCGATCGGGTGGCCTTCCTCGTCCAGCGCGATCATCACGAAGTGGCCGCGGGTGCACAGCTTGCGCTCGCCGCTGTGCAGGTCCTCGGCGACCAGTTCCACCTCCACCTTCATCGAGCTGCGGCCGACTTCGACGATGCGGCCGATGGTTTCCACCATCTGGCCGATGCGGATCGGCAGCTTGAAGTCGACCTGGTCGCTGCGCGCGGTCACCACGGTGCGGCGCGAGTAACGGGCGGCGGCCAGGAAGGCGGCCTTGTCCATCCACGCCAGCGCCTGGCCACCGAACAGGGTGCCAAGGTGGTTGGTGTGGTTGGGAAAGACGATTTCGGCCATGCGCACTTCGGTGGGCGGCACGGTCTCGGGGATGGGGGTCATGGGGGGGGGCTTCGGTGTGGGGTGCTGCGGATTCTAAGCGACCGGAGTGATGGCCATCGGAATGCACGTGCAACGGTCACCCGGCAGCGGTGCCTGCGCAGGCCGCGCCTGCGGCAGGCGTTACACTGCGCCACGCCCACTGCCAGGACCGCCCATGCCCGCCACTTCCGACCTGCTGGCCTTCGCGCTGGTTTCACTGGCCATGGTGCTCACGCCCGGGCCGAACATGATCTACCTGATCTCACGCTCGATCTGCCAGGGGCCGATGGCAGGCCTGATCTCGCTGGGCGGGGTGGCGCTGGGCTTCGTGTTCTACATGCTGTGTGCGGCACTGGGCATCACCGCCCTGCTGATGATCGTGCCGTTCGCCTACGACGCGCTGCGCATCGGCGGCGCGCTGTACCTGCTGTACCTTGCCTGGCAGGCGCTCAAGCCCGGTGGCCGCTCACCGTTCGCGGTGCGCGAACTGCCGCAGGACAGCCCGCGCAAGCTGTTCACGATGGGCTTCCTGACCAACCTGCTGAACCCGAAAGTGGCGGTGATGTACCTGTCGCTGCTGCCGCAGTTCCTGCATCCGGACGGCGAGGGCAGTGTGCTGATGCAGTCGATCGTGCTGGGCTCCACCCAGATCGCGGTGAGTGTGACCGTGAACGGCATGATTGCGCTGACCGCTGGCAGCATCGCCGGTTTCCTGGCCGCGCGCCCGACCTGGCAGGTGGTGCAGCGCTGGCTGATGGGCACGGTGCTGGCCGGGCTGGCGGTACGCATGGCGGTGGAAGGGCGACGCTGATTGTAGAGTCGAGCTTGCTCGACCGCTTTGCGCGAACGGCAGTCGAGCCAGCTCGACTCTACAAAGGCCCGCGTGCAGCATGACGGCCGGTAGCACCAGGCAGGCTCCGCCGGACATGGCCCGGCGCTACCAACAAGAAACCCCGGCGCTGGCCGGGGTTTCTCGTTGCGACAGGCCTGACCGGTTCGATCAGAAGTTCATGTCGAAGGCGACTTCGCCCTGCACGCCGACCTGGTAGGCCGAGACGCGGCGTTCGAAGAAGTTGGTCAGCTCCTGCACGTCCTGCAATTCCATGAACGGCAGCGGGTTGCGCACGTTGTACTTCTTTTCCATGCCCAGCTTGGCAAAGTGCTGGTCGGCACAGTGCTGCAGGTACTGGCGCATGTCGCGGGTCGAGATGCCGGCCACGCCACCGGACAGCACGTCCTCGGCGAACTGCACTTCGCATTCGATGGCTTCGGCCAGCATGTCGTAGACCTGCTGCTTCATCTCGTCGTCGAACAGGTCCGGTTCTTCCTCACGCACCACGCGCACCGACTCGAACGCGAACTCCATGTGCGCGCTCTCGTCGCGGAACACCCAGTTGGTGCCCGAGGCCAGGCCCGGCAGCAGGCCGCGCGAACGGAAGTAGTACACGTAGGCGAAGGCAGCAAAGAAGAACAGGCCTTCGATGCACGCAGCGAAGCAGATCTGGTTGAGCAGGAACTGGCGGCGCTCGGCACGGGTCTCGATGCGCTTCAGGTCCTGGATCGAGTCGATCCACTTGAAGCAGAAATCGGCCTTCTTCTTGATCGAGTCGATGTTCTCCACCGCGGCGAAGGCTTTGACGCGCTCTTCCGGATCCGGCAGGTAGTTGTCGAGCAGGGTCAGGTAGAACTGCACGTGCAGCGCTTCTTCATACAGCTGGCGCGACAGGTACATGCGCGCTTCCGGCGCATTCAAGTGCTGGTACAGGTTCAGCACCAGGTTGTTGGAGACGATCGAGTCGCCGGTGGCGAAGAACGCGACCAGGCGGTGGATCAGGTGGCGCTCACCCGGCGACATCTTGCTGTGCAGGTCGGTGATGTCGATCTGGAAGTTGATCTCTTCCACCGTCCAGGTGTTCTTGATCGCATTCCGGTACATGTCATAGAACTGCGGGTAGCGCATCGGGCGCAGGGTCAGTTCAAAACCGGGATCGAGCAGCATCTGCTTGGGCTTGTCGGCCATGGGTGTTTCCTTTACTCAGATTTGCACTCAGATCGTTAGACAATAAGTACTAAACGATTTTCGTGAAGAATTCTCAACGAGATCACAAAGGCACATCCTTGTGCCAAAGCTCTCAACAAGTCTCCACCACTCCAACTCTCACTTATCTGGCTTCCAGTAATAGGTATAACCAAGTGGAGCAATCGGCTTGATCGGCCTCAGTGGTTGGATCGCCTTGATGGGCTTGATCGGTTTGATTGGTTGAATCGGACGGATCTTCTTAACGCCAGTGGGCTTCTTTCTAAGATTCCACGACATGATCGAACCTCCAAATCAGATTGATTACTGGCAGGCCTCGCAGGCTTCCGGGTTTTCCAGCGAGCAGGCGATGGCTTCGTCCGGGCTGAACACCTTGGCCGGGGCTGCGCTGCTCACCGTGGTCTTGGCGATCTTGGTGGCCGGGCGCGAACGCAGGTAGTAGGTGGTCTTGATGCCCTGCTTCCAGGCATACATGTACATGGAAGACATCGCGCCGATGTTCGGGCTTTCCATGAACAGGTTGAGCGAGGCCGACTGGTCGATGAAGGCACCACGCTCGGCGGCCATGTCGATCAGCGAACGCATCGGCAGTTCCCACGCGGTGCGGTAGACCTCGCGCAGCGTTTCCGGAATCTGCGCCACGCCGGCGATGGAGCCTTCGGCCAGCTTGATGGCATCGCGCATGTCGGCGGTCCACAGGCCCAGCTTCTTCAGCTCGTTCACCAGGTAGCGGTTGACCTGCAGGAAGTCACCGGACAGGGTCTCGCGCTTGAACAGGTTGGACACCTGCGGCTCGACGCACTCGTAGCAGCCGGCGATCGAGGCGATGGTGGCGGTCGGTGCAATCGCGATCATCAGCGAGTTGCGCAGGCCATGCTCCTTGATGCGGGCACGCAGGGCATCCCAGCGCGCGGTGTCTTCCGGCACCACGTTCCAGGCGTCGAACTGCAGTTCGCCACCGGCGGCGCGGGTGTCGTTGAACGACGGGTGCTTGCCGCGTTCCTGGGCCAGCTCGCAGGAGGTTTCCAGCGCGTGGAAGTAGATCGCTTCGGCGATCTTCTTCGACAGGGCGCGGGCTTCGGCGCTGTCGAACGGCAGGCGCTTGCGGAAGAACACGTCCTGCAGGCCCATGCAGCCCAGGCCGACCGGACGCCAGCGCAGGTTGGCGCGGCGGGCGGTTTCGATCGGGTAGAAGTTCAGGTCGATGACGCGGTCGAGCTGGCGCACGGCCAGGCGCACGGTCTCGGCCAGCTTCTCGAAGTCGAACTCGTTGTGCTCGTCGAAGTGGTTGCCCAGGTTGATCGAACCCAGGTTGCACACCGCGGTTTCATCGTTGGAGGTGACTTCCAGGATTTCGGTGCACAGGTTCGACAGGTGGATCACGTTGCCCGGACGCAGGGTCTGGTTGCTGGCGCGGTTGCACTTGTCCTTGAAGGTCATCCAGCCGTTGCCGGTCTCGGCCAGCGTACGCATCATGCGGGCGTACAGCTTGCGCGCGGAGATGGTGCGGTTGGCCTTGCCCTGGGCTTCGGCCTGCAGGTAGGCCTGCTCGAAGGCTTCGCCGAACAGGTCGGTGAACTCCGGCACGACGCGCGGATCGAACAGCGACCATTCCTGGTCGGCCTCGACGCGCTTCATGAACAGGTCCGGCACCCAGTTGGCCAGGTTCAGGTTGTGCGCACGGCGGGCTTCGTCACCGGTGTTGTCACGCAGCTCGAGGAAGTCCTCGACGTCGGCGTGCCAGGTTTCCAGGTAGACGCAGGCTGCGCCCTTGCGCTTGCCGCCCTGGTTCACCGCGGCCACGGACGAATCCATGGTCTTCAGCCACGGCACGATGCCGTTGGAGTGGCCGTTGGTCGACTTGATCAGCGAACCACGCGAACGCACGCGGGTGTAGCTGACGCCGATGCCGCCGGAGAACTTCGACAGCTGGGCGATGTCGCCGTACTTGGAATAGATCGACTCCAGCGAGTCCTGCGGCGAATCCAGCAGGAAGCACGAGGACAGCTGCTCGTGGGTGGTGCCGGAATTGAACAGGGTCGGGCTGGACGGCAGGTAGTCCAGGTTGCCCATGCGCTTGTACAGCGCCAGGGTCTCGGACACATCCTCGCTCAGCGCGCTGGCAATGCGCAGGAAGAACTGCTGCGGGGTCTCGATCACCTTGCGGGTGTGCGGATGGCGCAGCAGGTAACGGTCGTACAGGGTACGCAGGCCGAAGTAATCGAAGTTCAGGTCCAGCGAGATGTCGATGGCATCGTTGAGCTTGCGCGCGTTGGTCTGCACGAAGTTCAGCAGGCGGTCGTTGATCAGGCCGACTTCATGGCCACGGCTGACCGACTGCGAGAAGGCGTAGATTTCCTGGCCCGAGACTTCCTTGGCGATGTAGTTGGCCAGCAGGCGCGCAGCGAGGCGGCCGTACTCGGGCTCTTCACCGATCAGCAGGGCGGCGGTGCGGATGGACAGTTCGTCCAGCTCGCGGGTGGTGGCGCCGTTGTACAGGCCGGAAATGGTGCGGGTGGCCACGCGCATCGGATCGACGGCGTGCAGGCCTTCGGAGGAACGCTGCACCGCGCGCACGATCTTGTTCAGGTCCACCAGTTCGGTCGTGCCATTGCGCTTGGTCACACTCATCGCGTTGGCCGTCGGCGGCGACGTCAACAGGAATTCGCTTTCCTTCTCGATGGTGGCGCTGGATTCGGTGGTCACGGCGTGTGTCCTCTTGGCGTGATTGGTGGGTGCTCGATGCATCGGGTGACGCAGCCCGGGACATGACAGCCCAGGATGGCAGGACGGCGTCGCAGGGGATGAGACCCTGCGCCTGCCACTACCGTTGACGATCGCGGATGGGTACCCCGGGCACCCCCTTGAATTGGGGTTGCTGCGACCGACGGCCACAAGATAGTGGGGGTAATGGGGTCCGTCAACGCCAAATGTAGTGAAATTCGGCAATCCCTTGCGCCGCAAGGATCGTGCCATCGGCGCCCGGATCAGACGCTTCAGACCTGCCGGAACGGGCTGCGCAGTCAAGCCCGAAAGGCGTCATCGCGGTGGTACAACGCACCGCGAAAACGGAACAATGACAGCTTCACATGACAGTGATGAAACTGGCTAGGGACAACCCTGTGGATAGCTGGTGGGCAGCCGGTGGGAATCCGGTGGACGGGTGACTTCCGGCCGGTGACGCCCGCGCGCTGGCAGCGGATGCTGGCCGCTCGCTCCCGGAAAAGGATGCTCCGATGCACCTGCGGTTGCCCGCGCTGGCCCTGCTGCCTGCCCTGTTCATTGCCCCGGCGCTGGCCGCCGAAGGGCCGGACCTGCGTTCGGACCAGTGCGGCATCCATACCGACTACGACGTGCTGGTGGACAGCGGCGGCATCTGGCTGCGGCATGGCCCGCAGGCGCCGCATGAAGTGGTGTTCCACGATGGCGTGCTGAGCCTGGACGACACGATCGTGCCGGTCAGCGAGGCCGACGCCGCCCGCCTGCGGCAGATGGAGGCCGGGGCGCGGCAGCTGATGCCGGCGGCCACCGCGCTGGCCCATGAAGTGAGTGGGCTGAGCTTCGACGTGCTCGACGGGGTCTATGAGAGCCTCACCGGCACCGCCAACAGCCGCAAGGTCCGGCGCCTGCGCCGGCAGGCCGATGACTGGATCGGCGGCACGCTGGGCAAGGGTTACTGGGAACAGGCAGTGTTCGGGCCGGGCTTCGAGGCCAAGGTGCAGGACATGGCCGAGTCGCTGTCCGCGTCCATCGCCCGCAGCGTGCTGTGGCAGGTGTTCACCGGCCGCAGCGATGCGATGGAAGAACGCGCCGACCGCCTGGACGCGCAGATGGAACAGCAGCTGGAAGGCCGCGCCGAGCGCATCGAGGCCCGCGCGCAGGCGCTGTGCCCGCTGGTGCAGTCGCTGGCCGACACCCACGACGCGCTGGAAGTGCGCTACCAAGGCCAACCGCTGCGGCTGCTGGAGCGCGGCGAGAGCGTGCGGGTGGAGCACGGCGATGGCTCGGGCCTGCATGTGTCGGCCGGGCCGGATGAGCGGCCGCGTGGGAATGCGGTGGTGCCGACCCGGTAACCGCGCGGCGGATGCCGGCCAGCGGCCGGTACTACCGGAACCCTGGCCGGCAACGCATTTACCTGGGTGGCGCCCTCACGCCCGGTGCGGGGTACCCAGGTACTCGGCGCTCTGCATCTCGATCAGGCGCGAGGCGGTGCGCTCGAACGCGCCCTGCAGGCGCTGGCCGGTGTACAGCTCGATCGGCGAGGTACTGGCGGTGCAGACCAGGTTGACGTGGCGGTCGTACAGCTCGTCGATCAGGTTGACGAAGCGGCGCGCGGCATCTTCGTTCAGGCGATCGAAGGCAGGAATGCCGCCCAGCAGCACGGTGTTGAACTCGTGGGCGATCTCGATGTAGTCCGACGGGCCACGCGGGCCTTCGCACAACGCGGCGAAATCGAACCAGGCAATGCTCTTGCCACGGCCGCGCACCGGGATCTTGCGGCCTTCGATCTCGATGTTGCCGGGCTTGGCCGGCTGGCCGCCGCTCAGTTCGTTCCAGCGCGTGGCCAGCCACTCATCACTGTCGGCGGCCAACGGTGCGCGGTACACCGGCGAGCGGGTCAGCGCACGCATCCGGTAATCCTCGGTGCCCTCGGCGTACAGCTCGACGCAGAAGCGCTGCAGCAGGCCGATGGCCGGCATGAAGCTCTCACGCTGCAGACCGTTGAGGTACAGGTTCTCCACCGCCGTGTTGGAGGTGGTCACCAGGGTAACGCCTTCGGCGAACAGGCGCTCCAGCAGGCGTGCCAGCAGCATCGCATCGCCGATGTCGGTGACGAAGAACTCGTCCAGCACCAGCACGCGCAGGTTGCTGCGCCACTCTTGGGCGATCTTCGCCAGCGGGTCGCTCTGCCCCTGGTGCTCGCGCAGGCGCTCGTGGACACTGCGCATGAAGCGATGGAAGTGGGTGCGGTACTTCTGTTTGATCGGCAGGCCGTCGTAGAACAGGTCGACCAGGAACGTCTTGCCACGGCCGACGCCGCCCCAGAAGTACAGACCCTTCACCGGCTCGGGCTTCTTCCAGAACGAGGACAGGCGGTCCAGCCAGCCGTCTTCGGCGCTGTCGACCAGGCCCAGGTGGATGCGGTCCAGTTCGGCCAGCGCTGCGTGCTGGGCCGGGTCGTTCTGCCAGTCGCCACGGGCAACCCCTTCCGCGTACCGCTGCGACGGGGTCAGCTCGGTTGCACTCATGCCGCTGCGCCCAGCCAGTGCTTGACGCCGTGGGTCAGCGCGCCGCGCAGGTCGATCAGCTTGCGGTGGAAGAAATGGCTGGTCTCGGGCATGCGCACCAGCTCATGCGGGACGTCCAGCGTGTCCAGCCACTGGTAGACGGCCTGCGGGTCGACGATCTCGTCCTGCTCGCCCTGGATCACCAGCCAGCGGGCCGGCGGCGCGATGCCATCGAAATCCCAGCGGCCGGCCGGCGGTGCGATCGAGATCAGCGCTTCCGGCTGCAGCGCGGCAGCAGCCTTCAGCGACACGAACGCGCCGAAGCTGAAACCGGCCAGCCACAGGCGGTCGTCGGGCCGCTGGCTGCGCACCCAGGCGGCGACGGCTTTCAGGTCATCCTGCTCGCCCACGCCATGGTCGAACTCACCGGCCGACGCGCCGACGCTGCGGAAGTTGAAGCGTACCGTGGCGATGCCAAGCTCGCGCAGGGTGGTGGCGGTCATGGTGACCACCTTGTTGTGCAGGGTGCCGCCTTCGGTGGACAGCGGATGGCAGATGATGGCCACGATCGGCTGCGCCGGCACATCGGCCTTGGGCAGGTCGACGACCACTTCCAGCGGGCCGGCCGGGCCGGCCAGTTCGAGGCAGGCGGTTTCGCCGGGGGCGACGGGGAACGAAGGCTTGTGCATGGCACCATGATACCGTCCCCTGCCCCTGCCCTGTGCCCGCCCCATGCTCTACCTGTCCTTGGCCGTGATCTGCAGCGTGCTGGTTTCGGTGTTGTTGAAGGTGGCCGGACGCCGCCAGCTGGATGTTTCGCAGATGGTCACCTGGAACTATCTGGTGGCGGCAACGCTCACCGCCGTGGTGCTGCAGCCGCCGCTGGACGCACTGCGCGCGCCACATGCCCCGTGGCTGTCGCTGCTGGCACTGGCGGTGGTGCTGCCATCGATCTTCCTGGTGCTGGGCCGCGCGGTGGCGGTGGCCGGCATCGTCCGCAGCGACGTGGCGCAGCGCTTGTCGTTGCTGCTGTCTTTGGCCGCCGCCTTCCTGTTCTTCGGCCAGACTGCGACGCCGTGGAAGCTCGCCGGTCTCGGCCTGGGCCTGCTGGCGATGGTGGCGATCAGCCTGCGCCCGCGCGGCCCGGCGGTGGCGTCCTCACCCGGCGGCTGGGGCTGGCTGCTGGGCGTCTGGGCCGGGTTCGCGGTGGTCGACGTGCTGCTCAAGCAGGTGGCGCTGTCCGGCACGCCGTCGATGGCGGCGGTGCTGGCCAGCTTCAGCGTGGCCTTCGTGCTGATGCTGGCACTTCAGCTGTGGCGGCACGCCAGTGGCCGCAGCCGATTGGCCTGGCGCAACCTCGGTGCGGGCGCGCTGCTGGGCCTGCTCAACGGCGGCAACATTCTTTTCTATGTGCACGCGCATCAGTCCATGCCGGAGAGCCCGGCCACCGTGTTCGCCGGCATGAACATCGGCGTGGTGGTGCTGGGCGCGCTGGTCGGCGTGTTCGCGTTCGGCGAGGCCACCACCCGGTGGAACCGCGCCGGGCTGGCGCTGGCGGTGCTGGCGATCGGGTTGATTGCCTGGGGCTGAGCATTTGATTGCGACGGACCATTTCCGGCAAATCGTTTCCGCAACTCCGGAGAGGTGTCACTTTCTTTGCGCGCAAAGAAAGTAACCAAAGAAACGCTCCGCCAGCCGCGAGCCGGTGCTGTGCACCGGTACCCTGCGCTTCTCGGTGAACCAGGGGACGGCGCCGAACTCGCTACGCTCAGACATCGGCGCCTCTTCGCCCCTGATTCACCTGCGATCCTCGGCTCGCTTGAAGGCGGACTGAAAGGTCAAAAGCAACAGCAGGATCAGTGCCGCCCCATGTACGCGCCTACACCCAAGCGGATGCTCAACCGCTGGGTTATTTATCGAAACCCAGCAACAGCGGGTCGTGGTCGGAGCTGCGCCACGGGCCCTGCACATTGCGGCCCTGATAGCCGCTGGCGTCCTGCTCGTCGGCGTTGCTGTGCCATTCGGCGGCACCGCGCAGGCGCTGGGCCATGCCCGGGCTCAGCAGCGCATGGTCGAGGCGGCCGGTATAGCCGTTGTAGACGTAGCTGTAAGGATGCTCGACCTGGGCGACCTTGAATGCGTCCTGCCAGCCCAGGTCATGCAGGGTGCGGATCGGGTCTTCCATCGCGTAGGCGTTGAAATCGCCCAGCAGCACCACGTCCTTCACCTTCAGGCGGCCAGCTTCGGCCTGCACCCACTGGTTCAACTGCTTTGCCGATTCCACCCGGGTGGCATTCCAGCAACCCTGGCCATCGTTGCGGTCGGCATCGCCGCCGCTGGCATCACGGCAGCCCTTGGACTTGAAATGGTTGGCGACCACCATGAACGGTGCGCCCTTGCCCTGGAAGGCCTGCGCCAGCGGTGCGCGGCTGTGTTCGGCGAACGGACCGTCGGTTCTGGTCAACGGCTTGCCCAGCGGCTTGAACGCGCTCCTGCGATAGATGATGCCAACCCGGATCGGGTTGCTGCCCGGCCCCTCGCCGGCATCGACGAAGGCCCACTGCTTGTCGGCGGCAAGACCGGCGTTGAGGGCGCTGACCAGTTCGGCGATGGCCGACTGCGGGCCATAGCCATCGTTTTCCAGTTCCATCAACGCGGCGATGTCGGCACCGAGCGCGTTGACCGTGGCCACCAGCTTGCCGACCTGCGCCTTGTGCTCTTCCAGCGTGCGCGCGCCGCGCAGGGTCGGGAAGCCACCGCCCTGGCCATCGCCATTGAAGAAGTTCTCCAGGTTGAATGCAGCGATATGCAGGCTGCCCGGCACCGTCGGCACCGCCGGACGCTTCAGCTCGGGCAACGTGAGTGCACCCTCGACCTGCAGGCGCGGACGGCCCTGTGCGTCCACGTGCACGACACCTTCCACATTGCGCAGCTGCATGCCGGTGCGCAGCACCGGGTTGGCTGGCAAGTAGGCCACGCTGGCCGGGTCGCGGGCTTCGCTGCCGTCGTCCAGCAGCAGGCGGCGGCGCTGGTTGTCGGCCATCACCTGCTCATAGCCGGCAGTACCCGGCGCGGCCACTTCGGTCGGCTGCCAGAGGCGGCCATCGAAGGCCACGGTGAGCTGGCCGAAGCGTTCCAGGCCATCGGTACCGGCCAGGGTGAGCGGTGCGGCGATGCGCACGCGCTGGCCATCCAGCGCGCGCCAGTCGGCCGGCGCGGCGGTCAGCACCACGGTGGCGCTGCTGCGCGCGGCGGACGGCGACGCGACCGGTGCGGCCTGCGGCTGGGCCTGGGCAAAGGCGCCGGCCGGCAGCAGCAGGGACAGGGCAAGGGCGAGGGAACGGCGGCGCATCGACGGGCGACTCCATGGAAGAGGCGCACAGACTAACCCTGAAATGCGAAACCCCGCCTGCGGGCAGGGTTTTGACCTTGGTGGGCAAAGCCTGGGTCGTGCCGGCCGCGGGCCGGCAACCTCATGACCTTCGTGCGATGCGTGGTTGCCGGCCAGCGGCCGGCACTACCGGTTACTTCAGGTTGCCCAGCATCCAGTCCACGGTGGCGTGGATCTGTTCCTCGGTCAGCGCCGGGTTGCCGCCCTTGGGCGGCATGATGCCGCCATCCGGACCGGTATAGCCCTCGATGGCGTGCTTGTAGAGAGTGTCCTTGCCCTGTGCGATGCGCTTGTCCCAGTGCGAATGGTCCAGCGTCGGCGCCATGCCCACGCCGGTGGTGTGGCAGGCGGTGCACAGGTTGTCGAAGATGACCTTGCCGTCCTTGGTGCCGCCGTAGGCCACCTGCGAGGCGGCCTTGGCCAGCGCGGCGGCCTTGGCCGCAGCCTGCGCGGCGGCGCCGGTGCTGCCGGCATAGACCGCGCCGGTGGGCGAGATGCGCTGTTCGGTGCGCTTGGCCGCGGTCGGCGACACCTCGGGCGGAATCCGGGTGTGGATGTAAGCGGCAAGGAGGATGAGGCCGAGGGTGATGGTCGCCAGCAGCGCGATCACCATGGAGAAGCGTTTCAGGAACTCCAGATCGTAATTCCGCACTCTTCGTTACCCCTGGCTGATAGTCGTTGGACCACGGCTGAGCGACTGCGTGATGGACCGAGTATAGAACGCGCTTTGCGTGCGACAACAGGCGTCACTGCTGGTGCGGCGCAGCATTCGGACCCGGTAGTGCCGGCCGCTGCCCGGCATCGCCAGCCCGCCGGATGGATCGTGCAGAAGCCGGCCAGCGGCCGGCTCTACCGGATTACCGGGCGCCGATCGCGCGCAGGCAGAAGCTGCAGATCGCATCCACCAGTGCGTCTTCGTCGCGGTGTGCTTCGCGGCTGGGCGCGGTCGGGCCGACCATCGCCTCGGTGAAGGCGCCGACCAGGCAGGCGGCGGCCACATGCGCGTCCTGCGCTGGCAGCTCACCGGCGGCCACGCCCTCCTCCACCAGCCGCAGGAACACGTCGCCGAAGGCACGACGACCACGCATGCGCTCGGCTTCCACGTCCGGGTCGACCGGTTCGACGATGAAGGCATGCGCCAGCCCCGGCCCGGCCAGGGCGCGGCGGACGAAGGCGGTGATCGCCAACCGCAGGCGCTCGCTGGCCACCTCCGGGCCGCTGGCGATGCGCTCCATGATCGCGACCTCGTGGGCCACCGCGGCGTTGAGCACCTCCACGAACAGCTCGGCCTTGGACGGGAAGTGCCGGTAGATCAGGCCGGTGGACACCCCCGCCTGGGTCGCCACGGCGGTCACCGGGGCATTGCGCCAGCCGCCGGTGGCGACCAGCTCACGGGTGGCCAGCAGGATCCGTTCACGGGCCCCGGCCAGGCGTTCTTCCATCAGTGCAGAGCGTTTGTAGGCCATGTTTTGATTCTAGTTTCAATTTTTGAATTTGTATTCACTTCTTACCCGAACCCCGCTACGCTGGGGTCCAATCGCCCGTGCGGGCAGCGGTCCTGCAGACCGCCGCCCGCTCCCCCGCCGGGTGCGTCCATTTCCTGCCATCCCGCCGTGGAGCCACCACAATGCACGTGCCATCCCTGAACTTCGACCTTGGCGAAGACATCGACCTGCTGCGCCAGAGCGTGGCCCATTTTGCCGCCGCCGAGGTCGCACCGCTGGCCGCCGAGGCCGATGCCAGCAACCAGTTCCCGCTGGCCCTGTGGCCGAAGCTGGGCGAACAGGGCCTGCTCGGCCTCACCGTGGAAGAAGAATACGGCGGCACCGGCATGGGTTACCTGGCCCATGTGGTGGCGATGGAAGAAATCTCGCGTGCCTCCGGCGGCATCGGCCTGTCCTATGGCGCGCACTCCAACCTGTGCGTGAACCAGCTGCGCAAGAACGGCAACGAAGAACAGAAGCAGCGCTTCCTGCCCGGCCTGTGCAACGGCAGCCTGGTCGGCGCGCTGGCGATGAGCGAGCCGGGTGCCGGTTCGGACGTGGTGTCGATGAAGCTGCGCGCCGACAAGCGCGGTGACCGCTACGTGCTCAACGGCAACAAGATGTGGATCACCAACGGTCCGGACGCCGACGTGCTGGTGGTCTATGCCAAGACCGACATGGAAGCGGGTGCCAAGGGCATCACCGCGTTCCTGGTCGAGAAGGGCATGAAGGGCTTCTCCACCGCGCAGAAGCTGGACAAGCTGGGCATGCGCTCCTCGCCCACCTGCGAGCTGGTGTTCCAGGACTGCGAGATTCCCGAAGAAAACGTGCTGGGCCAGGTCGGTGGTGGCGTGCGCGTGTTGATGTCCGGCCTGGATTACGAGCGCGTGGTGCTGTCCGGTGGCCCGCTGGGCCTGATGGCCGCGGCCATGGACGTGGTCATGCCCTATGTGCACGAGCGCCACCAGTTCGGCGAACCGATCGGCAGCTTCCAGCTGATCCAGGCCAAGATCGCCGACATGTACGTGGGCCTGGGCGCGTGCCGCGCCTACGTCTATGCCGTCGCGCGCGCCTGCGACCAGGGCCGCACCACCCGCCAGGATGCCGCCGGTGCCATTCTGTACGCCGCCGAGAAGGCCACCTGGCTGACCGGCCAGGCGATCCAGATCCTGGGCGGCAACGGCTACATCAACGAATATCCGACCGGCCGCTTGTGGCGCGACGCCAAGCTGTATGAAATCGGCGCCGGCACGTCGGAGATCCGCCGCATGCTGATCGGCCGCGAACTGTTCCAGCGCACCCTGTAAGGCCAACGCGATGACCGTCCTGAACAGCCAGCTGCAACCGGGCAGCGAAACGTTTGAATGCAACCGCGCCGCCATGCAGGCCGTGGTCGACGACCTGCATGCCACCCTCGCCCGCACCGCGCTGGGCGGCAGCGAAGCCGCGCGCGCCAAGCACACCGCACGCGGCAAGCTGCTGGTGCGCGACCGCATCGACGCCCTGCTCGATCCCGGCAGCGCCTTCCTGGAAATCGCGCCGCTGGCCGCGCACGGCATGTACGAAGACGCCGTGCCCGCCGCGGGCGTGGTGGCCGGCATCGGCCGCGTCAGCGGCGTGGAATGCGTGATCGTGGCCAACGACGCCACGGTGAAGGGCGGCACCTACTACCCGATGACGGTGAAGAAGCACCTGCGCGCGCAGGAGATCGCCGAGCAGAACCACCTGCCCTGCATCTACCTGGTCGATTCCGGTGGCGCCTTCCTGCCGCTGCAGGACGAGGTGTTCCCCGACCGCGATCATTTCGGCCGCATCTTCTACAACCAAGCCAACCTGTCCGCGCAGGGCATCCCGCAGATTGCCTGCGTGATGGGTAGCTGCACCGCCGGCGGCGCCTATGTGCCGGCGATGAGCGATGAGACGGTGATCGTGCGCGAGCAGGGCACGATCTTCCTCGGCGGCCCACCGCTGGTGAAGGCGGCCACCGGTGAAGTGGTGACGGCCGAGGAACTCGGCGGTGCCGATGTGCACACGCGCATTTCCGGCGTGGCCGACCACATGGCCGACAACGACCTGCAGGCACTGGCGCGGGTGCGCGCGATCATCGCGCAGTTGAACTGGCGCAAGCCGGAGCCGGCGATGGCGGTGCAGGCCAACGAGGAACCACTGTTGCCGGCACACGACCTGTACGGGGTGATCCCGGCCGATACGCGCAAGCCCTACGACGTGCGCGAAGTGATCGCGCGCCTGGTCGATGGTTCGCGTTTCGATGAATTCAAGCCGCGCTACGGCGCAACGCTGGTGACCGGCTTTGCGCATCTGAACGGCTACCCGATCGGCATCATCGCCAACAACGGCATCCTGTTCTCCGAGTCGGCACTGAAGGGCGCACACTTCATCGAGCTGTGCACCCAGCGCAACATCCCGCTGGTGTTCCTGCAGAACATCACCGGCTTCATGGTCGGCCGCAAGTACGAACAGGGCGGCATCGCCAAGGACGGCGCCAAGCTGGTGATGGCCGTGGCCTGCGCCAAGGTGCCCAAGTTCACCGTGGTCATCGGTGGTTCGTTCGGTGCCGGCAACTACGGCATGTGCGGCCGCGCATACTCGCCGAACTTCCTGTGGATGTGGCCGAACGCGCGCATCGGCGTGATGGGCGGCGAACAGGCCGCCAGCGTGCTGGCCACGGTCAAGCGCGATGGCATCGAAGCCAAGGGCGGCCAGTGGCCGGCGGCGGAAGAGGATGCGTTCAAGGCACCGATCCGCGAGCAGTTCGAACAGCAGGGCCATCCGTACTACGCCAGCGCGCGCCTGTGGGATGACGGCGTGATCGATCCGGCCGACACCCGCCGGGTGCTCGCCCTGGCGCTGTCGGCCAGCCTCAACGCCGCCCCGCAGCAGACGCGCTTCGGCGTGTTCCGCATGTAACCCGTGCCATGACCGAGTCTGTTGCCATGTTCACCAAAGTCCTGATCGCCAACCGTGGCGAAATCGCCTGTCGCGTCATCGCCACCTGCCGCCGCCTCGGCATCGCCACCGTGGCGGTGTATTCCGATGCCGACCGCAACGCCCGCCACGTGCGCTTGGCCGACGAAGCCATCCACATTGGTCCTGCCGCCGCACGTGAGAGCTACCTGCGCGGTGATGCCCTGCTCGATGCCGCACGCCTGACCGGCGCGCAGGCGATCCACCCCGGTTACGGCTTCCTGTCCGAGAATGCCGACTTCGCCGATGCCTGCGCGGCGGCCGGCATCACCTTCATCGGGCCGCCGGCCAGCGCCATCCGCGCGATGGGCGACAAGAGCGCGGCCAAGGCGCTGATGGCCAAGGCCGGTGTGCCGCTGACCCCCGGCTATCACGGCGACCAGCAGGCGCCGGACTTCCTGCGCGCACAGGCCGACGGCATCGGCTACCCGGTGCTGATCAAGGCCAGCGCCGGCGGCGGTGGCAAGGGCATGCGCAAGGTCGAGCGCAGCGAGGACTTCGTCGATGCACTGGCCAGCTGCCAGCGCGAGGCGGCCTCGGCGTTCGGCAACGACCATGTGCTGGTCGAGAAGTACGTCGAGCGCCCACGCCATATCGAGATCCAGGTGTTCGGCGACAGCCACGGTGAGGCGGTCTACCTGTTCGAGCGCGACTGCTCGGTGCAGCGCCGCCACCAGAAGGTGCTGGAAGAGGCGCCGGCGCCGGGCATGAGCGCAGAACGTCGTGCTGCAATGGGCAAGGCGGCAGTCGATGCCGCGCGCGCGGTGGGCTACGTCGGTGCCGGCACGGTGGAGTTCATCGCCGGCCCGGACGGCGATTTCTACTTCATGGAAATGAACACCCGCCTGCAGGTCGAGCACCCGGTGACCGAGTACATCACCGGTACCGACCTGGTGGAGTGGCAGCTGCGCGTGGCCTCGGGCCAGCCGCTGCCGCTGCGCCAGGAACAGCTGGCGATCCACGGCCACGCCATCGAAGCGCGCTTGTATGCCGAAGATGCCGACCGGGGCTTCCTGCCCTCCACCGGCACCCTGCGCCGCCTGCGCCTGCCGACCCCGTCGGCCCATGTGCGCGTGGATACCGGCGTGGAGGAAGGCGACAGCATCACCCCGTACTACGACCCGATGATCGCCAAGCTGATCGTCTGGGACGTGGACCGCGATGCCGCACTGCGCCGCATGAGCCAGGCGCTGGCCGATTGCCAGGTGGTGGGCGTGACCACCAATTCCGGTTTCCTGCGTCGCCTGGTCAACACCGATTCGTTCGCGCACGCCAAGCTGGACACCGCGCTGATCGAGCGCGAGCAGGCGGCATTGAGTGCAGTGGGCGACACGGATGATGCCCTGTGGCTGCTGGCCGCTGTGGCTGCGGTTGCAAGCACGGGCGGCGCCAGCACCGACGCGCGCGATCCGCATTCGCCGTGGCAGGCTCAGGACGGCTGGCGCCTCGGCGCATCGGCACCGCGCGTGCTGCCGCTGCAGCAGGGCGAACGCAAGCAAACACTGAAGGTGTGGGCGCAGGCCGATGGTTGGCGCGTGCAGCGCGATGACGCCGCGCCGGTGCAGGTGCTTGGCACGGCCGATGCACAGCATCTGACCGTGCAGCTGGGCGAGCGCCGCTGGTCGTTGCAGCTACTGCGCGAAGGCGACCAGCTGTATCTGTTCGGCGCCGATGGCCAGCACCGCTTCACCCTGCACGATCAGGTGGGCGAATCGGACCACGCCGTGGCCGATGCCGGCAGCCTGCTGGCGCCGATGCCGGGCAAGATCGTCGCGACACTGGTCGCGGCCGGCACCGAGGTCAAGCGCGGCACGCCGCTGGTGGTGCTGGAAGCGATGAAGATGGAGCACACCCTGCAGGCACCGGCAGACGGCACGGTGAAGGGCTACCGCGCCAAGGCCGGCGATCAGGTGGGTGACGGTGCGGTGCTGGTGGACTTCGAAGCGGCGTGAACGATGACGCGCCGGGCCCTAGGGCCCGGCTGCATCGGCATTCCCTGCGCGTGGGTCCGCCCGCGGCCACACGTGGCCATCCGGGTCCAGCTCCGCGGTGATCTTTGTGCCACTGCGCCAGCCCAGCCCGCAGATCGCCAACGCACCTTCGGCCATCGGCTGCAGGCCAAGCGCACGCCCTGCCTCGGATTCATTGATGGCCGCTGTAACAAAAGCGCCCAGGCCCAGTGCGGTGGCCGACGCATACAGTGCCTGTGAAACATGGCCTGCATCCAGCGTGACAGCGCGGTAGGCCTTGGCATGGTTCCGATACTTCCAGAAGTTGCGCTCGAAGCGGCACACCAGCACCAGCAGCACGTGTGCATCGGCGAACCAATGCTGCCCGGCCAGCAAGCGCTGGCACAGCGACTCCAGGTCCTGTGGCTGTGCCGGCAGCCGGCCCAGCTCGTGCGCCACCGCATGGTAGTGATACAGCCCCGGGGCCATTCCCTCCACGTTGCGTACCAGCAAGTAGGCCTCCAGCGGATGCAGGCTGCCGGCTGAAGGCACGTTCTTCTTCAGGAACCGCACACCTGGATCGGTTTCCACCTCGGCCTGTGCCATCAGCACCTGCTGCAGCACGCGCGCCAGCAGTGGCAACGGCAGCGCACGCGCGCTATCGAAGTTGCGGCAGGTAGCCCGTGCCTGCAGCTGCGACTGCATCGGATCATCCTCGTAGCACGGCAGTGCCTGCGCGCCATGTATACGCGGAGGTGCCTCGGGTGGCGGACTGCCGTAGCTGCGCACCAGATCGCGTGCGGTCACCAGCTGGTGCTGCTCCATGTCCTGCACGCTGTCCACCTCGTCCCAGCACGACTGCTGGTAGTGCACCGCCGACAGCGGCCACCAGTGACTATCGCGCAGGCGCTGCTCGGCAGCGCAGGCCTTGGCGTGGGCCGGATCATCGCTGACCAGCAGGCCCTGCTGCAGCAATGACAGCACCCGACCGCGCGCGTCCGCTGCTTCCGGCAACGGCTGCCACTGTTCGGCACTGCAGGCCAGCAACCAGGCACAGCTTTCCGCGTCGATCACCTGCACCGACGGCAGGTGCGCCGCACGCACCTGCAGGACCGGCTGCAGCTGCACGCCGGTACCACCAGCCAGCAGTTCCTGCAGGTTGAAGGACGGGCGTTCGACCGGCTCGACGAACAAGGTCCGGCAACGACGGAATCTCATCGCAATGGCATCCGAGGGCTGTTCGGGGCGCCGATCATAGCGTGGCGGGTGCACGTACCCATCAACTTCGCGGCGCCACCGCCGATAATTCCATTTTCCCATTCTGCCGGTGCTGATCCCATGTCTGCTTCCCCCCTTTCCGCCGACGTTGTCCAGCAGCTGCTGGAGCGCCTGGCCAGCGATGATGCCTTCCGGTCCGAGTTTGCCAAGGATCCCGGCCTGGCCCTGCTCGCACTAGGTGCGGACGAAGACACCGTGCGTGCCTGCCGTGCATCACTGGCGTCCCTGGGCAGCAAGATGGAGTTCGCCCAGGCCGCATCACGCATGCGGACCCTGCTTGGGACACGCGCCGCCTTCAATGTGCCGTTCCTGTTCGAGGATGGCTTGCCTGGTCTCCAGCAGGAGTAAAGATCAGGGTGCCGCTGCGTCCGGGCTGCTGTGAGAGGCCACGGGACTCTCCATCAATGCCAGCCGCTGCACGTCGTTCACGTTCAACGGCAGCAGTGCGTAGTCGCCGATGTTCTCTGCAAAGGCCAGACCGGCATGGTGTTGAAGCCAGCGCTGCTGACGCTGCGCTGCATCGTGCTGACCCTGGGATCGCAGCAGATCCAACTGCAGCACGCGCCACTGGAACAAACTTGCCTGGGGCTGCTGCGCCAACAACTGCTGTGTACGCAGCGTTTCTCCAGCGTCCAGGGC
Source organism: Stenotrophomonas sp. GD04054 (assembly GCF_029836955.1). Lineage (NCBI taxonomy): Bacteria > Pseudomonadati > Pseudomonadota > Gammaproteobacteria > Lysobacterales > Lysobacteraceae > Stenotrophomonas > Stenotrophomonas sp. GD04054. Next base: position 47,300 of record NZ_JAOECR010000021.1, read on the forward strand.
CATGCGTGCCTGCAGCAGGTTCCACAGTTCGCGCAGGCGCGGATCGTCGTCGCGTTCGGGCAGCGCCTGCAGCGCGTCCCTTCGCTGCATGACCACCGTTGCCTGGCCGGCGCGCAGCGCATGGTAGGCAGCGGCAAGAGCGATGAATGCGTTGCGCCGTGCCGGTGCAGGTTGGTCACGATCGATCGCCGCGAGCGCGCGATCGAGCACCTGCTGGTACTCCTGCCCCGGCACGGAAACGCCTTGCCGTGCGCGCCAGGCCAGCGCCTGCAAAGCGAGGATGTCACACATCCCACCTGCGCTGGGGCACTGCGACGCAGCCTGCTGCATGTCGCCCGCAGCTTCAGCGCTGCGACCCTGCATGGTCAGCACAGCAGCCCGCTCCATGCGTGTCCCGGGGCCCAGTGGCCCCATCGCGGTGAACCCGGCGTTGGCCGCGTCGAAATCGCCAGCCAATGCGGCAATCACCGGCTCCATGCCATCGCCGTTCCAACCCGGGTGCAGCCGCGCACCGCGCAGGGCTGCTTCCGCTGCGGAGGCTTCGCCACGGGCCAATTGGATGCGTGCAACAAACGCCAGCACCAATGCACGGCGCGAATGCTGGCGTCCCAGCAGCGGCTGCGTCGCGGCCAGTGCGCCATCGTAGTCACCCTGCGCGAACTGCACCATCGAGTAGTTCATCCAGCCGGCCGGGTCGTCCGGGTACAACTCGGTCAGCATGCGCCATTTGTCAGCGATGCGTGCAGGCGGTGCCCCTTCGAAATCGGCCGCCCAGGCATCGAGATAGAGCTGGTCGCGCGCGGTCAGGTGCGTACGTTGGCTGACCGCCTTGCGGTACAGCGCCGCGGCCTGCTCCAGATTGCCCTTTGCGTGCTGGATGTTCATCTGCCCGACGTAGGCGAAGGCAAAGGCAGGATCCAGTCGGGTCGCCTGCTCGAAGAACATCAACGCATCGTCATAGCGCGCGGCAGCCGTTGCATCGACGCCCTTGGCATAGGCATGCAGTGCGTCCAGATTGGCGGTAGCCACGGTTGGCAGCGGCCGCTGGTCTGCGCCGACGTCACGAAGCGCTTCGCCAAGGTCCGTACGCAGCGCCGCAACCACGTGATCCGTCGAGGCGAGGATCGAATCCAGCCCGCGACCGTCGGCAAAGCGTGTGTAAACGGTCTGTCCGCTACGCGGATCCACGACTTCGACACTGACCCGTACTTTGCCATTGAGCTCCAGCACACTGGGGATCAGTACCGCACGAACTCCGTCACGCAGCGCGACCTCGATGGCCAGCCTGCGGTCCAGCCGCGCCTGCGGAGGCCGCTGCATCAGTTGCAGGGTGTCACGCACCTTCAGCTCGCTGAGGATGTTGACGAAACGCGACTGCCCCAGGCTGATGTACAGCGCCTGCTCCAGGCTGCTGTCCAACTGGGGATATGCCGTGGCGTTGTGCACCGCCGCCACGATCACCCAGTCGCGTTCGGCGAAGGCGATGGCCGGTGCCGGCCGAAACAGCGTCCACAGCACTCCGCATAGCGCCAGCATGAGTGCCGCCTCGGTCACCAGCGCCGCTGGGCGACGCCACAGCGGCAGATCCCGCCACGCTTTTTCACCCGAGCGCGGGCGACGTAGCGGGGCGCTGCCACGCAACCCCACTTCGAATACTTCCTGGCGTTCGCCGATGCCCTTGAAGCGCCAGCAGCCGTGATCCTTCCAGCGCAGCTCGTCAGCCGCCCAGGGCAGTTCGCTGGCTGCCCGACGCGTCATCTGTTCGGCGGCCGCGGACAGCAGGACCTGTCCAGGCCACGCCAGCTGCATCAGGCGCGCAGCCATGGGCTTGGCCAGGCCCTCCACCTCCACCGGTTTTGCGCCGTGGGCAACGGCCTCGGCACTGTTGTTCCACAGCAGCACGTCACCCACGTGCAGGCCGGCGCGTGCACGCAGAACAACGCCACGTTCGCGCCCCAGTGCATCAACGGCGTTCTGGTAGGACAGAGCAAAGCCGATGCCATCGATGGGACGTTCGAACAGGATGAACAATCCGTCAGACCGATCGATCAGCTGGCCGTTCCAGCGCTGCTGCAGGCCAAGCACCAGGCGGTCATGCTGCTGGAACAGCTCAGCGGCGGCAATGTCACCGATCCGCTCGACCAGCTGCAGCGAATCGCACAGATCGGTGAACAGCAGAGTCCGCACCTGCGAACTCTGCATCGGGAGAAAATCCGGAATGCCGTCCATTGCCACCTCTGCTGCTCATTGTCCGCTTTCGGAGTCGCCGCCCCAGCGCAGGCAGTTGCCACCATCGCGCTTGGCCTGATACAGCGCGCGGTCCGCGTTGGCGTACCACTCGCTCCAGCCCGCCTCCGGCGCCAGCAGGCTGGCACCGATGCTGACCAGGCTGACGTGCGGCGTGCCATGACTGCGTTCGAGCAGGCCATGCACCGCGCTGAGGATGAACTCGGCCGCGTGCTGCACGATCTCATGGTTGCCACGGCGCAGGATCAGGCAGAACTCATCGCCGCCGAGGCGGCAGGCCAGGTCCTGTTCGCCGGCCATCGAGCGCAGGATGTTGCCCATGCTCTGCAGTACACGGTCGCCGGCCTGGTGGCCGTGGCGATCATTGATCTGCTTGAAGCGGTCGCAGTCGATCAGCAGCAGTGCCTGCGGCAACCCTTCGCCATCGGCGCGGCATTCCTGCAGGTACAGGGTGAGGCCACGACGGTTGTGCAGCCCGGTCAGTTCATCGGTACGTACCAGTTCACGGGTGTGGGTCAACTGGTGGGTGGTGATGTACAGGTTGTCCAGCGCGGTTTCCAGATCGTGGTTGCGCCGACGCAGCTGGCTGATCAGCGCCTGCTCGTTGGTCAGCACGCGCATGATCGTACGGCGCAGGAAGTAGGCGACCAGGCCGGGATCGGATTCCACCAGGCGATGGAAGTCGGCCGGGCCCAGCTCCAGTACTTCACAGTCGGCCAGCGCGCGTGCACTGGCGCTGCGCAGGTGATCGCCGACCAGCAGGCCAAGCTCACCGAAGAACTCATGCTGGCCGAGCGTCTTGATCACCAGGTCCTCGCCGAAGTCCAGTTCGATCTGGCCTTGGAGGATCACATACATCCGTTCGCCGCGATGGCCACGCTGGAACAACCACTGTCCGGCATGAAGCTTGCATGGACGGGCATATCTGGCGAACAATGCGACCTCGGCAGCGGACAGCAGCGCGTGCACGATCTCGGCCATCGCCACCCGGGCGATACCTGACGTCACATCACTGTTCTCGGCCGCACCCCTGCCGGTCATTCCCTGCACCCGCCGCCAGCGTCCCCTGGTGAGCCGCGGAGCATAGCACCGCTTTAAAGTGTGCGCCCTATCTCATTTTGACCCGTCTGCCGATCTTGATTGATGTGAAGATCGGTGGTGGCCCGTTCTGGTCACGGGTGTCCGGGCAAAACCCCTGCTGGATCAATCCGATGCTGGGTTTCACAGGCTTTCGGCCAAGTTGCCGGCACGCGGGGGTGCGCCTGATTGACGCTGGCTGCGCGCTGCTCCCTTGCATCGATACAACAACGCCGGCAGGTCCCCCGACCGGCCGGCGTTGTCTGGCCCTTCCCTGGCCACCCTGATCGGATTTCGAGGCTTCGGTAGCGCCGGCCGCTGGCCGGCTTCCCTGTGGTGCCCGAAGGATCACGTGGTTGCCGGCCAGCGGCCGGCACTTCCGCATCACGCCGCGCGTTCGCTGCGCCCGCCGTGGAACTGCTCTTCCTCGGTCGAACCGGTCAATGCGGTGGTCGACGACTGGCCCTGCTGGATCGCCTGGGTCACCGCATCGAAGTAGCCGGTGCCAACCTCACGCTGATGCTTGACCGCAGTGAAGCCACGCTCGGCCGCTTCAAACTCGGCTTCCTGCAGTTCCACGAACGCGCTCATCTGTCGACGTGCATAGCCGTGGGCCAGATTGAACATGCCGTAGTTCAATGCATGGAAGCCGGCCAGGGTGATGAACTGGAACTTGTAGCCGTAGCTGCCCAGCTCGCGCTGGAACTTGGCAATGGTGGCGTCGTCCAGGTTCTTCTTCCAGTTGAAGCTGGGCGAGCAGTTGTAGGCCAGCAGCTTGCCCGGGAACTTCGCATGGATCGCCTCGGCGAACTTGCGCGCGAACTCCAGGTCCGGCTTGCCGGTCTCGCACCACACCAGGTCGGCGTAGGGCGCATAGGCCAGGCCACGGCTGATCGCCTGGTCCAGGCCGTTGCGGGTCTTGTAGAAGCCCTCAACGGTACGCTCGCCGGTGGCGAATGGCTTGTCGTTGCCATCGATGTCGCTGGTCAGCAGATCCGCGGCTTCGGCATCGGTACGTGCCACCAGCAGGGTCGGCACGCCCAGCACGTCGGCGGCCAGGCGCGCAGCGTTGAGCTTCTCGATGGCCTCGCGGGTCGGCACCAGCACCTTGCCGCCCATGTGGCCACACTTCTTCACCGAGGCCAGCTGGTCTTCGAAATGCACGCCAGCGGCACCGGCCTCGATCATCGCCTTCATCAGTTCGAACGCATTGAGCACGCCGCCGAAACCGGCTTCCGCATCGGCCACGATCGGCTGCAGGAAGTCGATGTCGTCCTTGCCTTCGGCGTGGTGCAGCTGGTCGGCGCGCAGCAGCGTGTTGTTGATGCGCTTGACCACCGCCGGCACCGAATCGGCCGGGTACAGCGACTGGTCCGGGTACATCTGCCCGGCCAGGTTGGCGTCGGCCGCCACCTGCCAGCCAGACAGGTAGATCGCCTTCAGCCCGGCCTTGACCTGCTGCATGGCCTGGTTGCCGGTCAGCGCACCCAGCGCGTTGACGAACTCGCGCTCATGCAGCGATGCCCATAGCTTCTCTGCACCCAGGCGGGCCAGCGAATGCTCGATGTGGACGGTGCCGCGCAGGCGCACCACGTCGGCGGCGCTGTAATTGCGCTGGATGCCTTCCCAACGCGGGTTGGTATCCCAGTCGTGCTGGATCTGTTCGGCAGTGGGCAGCTTGCTCATGTCTTTCTCCAGTTCGGTTCGTGCGTGCAGCGGGGAGGGAAACGGCGGGATTGCGGGCAGTCGGTCAGTCGATGCGCGCGTAGGCCGGCAGGGTCAGGAAATCGGTGAGCTCTTCGCCGCGGCTCAGTTCGCCGAGCAGGGCGATGGCCTCGCCGATGCGTGTGCCACCGGGCAGCGCGGCGGTATCGCCCAGCCGTGCCGGCAGCTGCGACAGGGTGGAATCCAGCAGCGCCAGATCGATCGCAGTGCCATCGTCCAGCTGCTGGCCCGGCGTATGCAGCCACTGCCACAGCTGGCTGCGGCTGATCTCGGCGGTGGCCGCGTCCTCCATCAGGTGGTGGATCGGCACGCAGCCGTTGCCATCCAGCCACGCCGCCAGGTAGCGCACGCAGACTTCCACGTTGCCCTCAAAGCCGGCACGGGTGATGGTGCCCTGCGGCCGCGCGATCAGTTCGTCGCGGCCGACGCGCACATCCTGGCGCAGCACGCTGTGCTGGTTTGCACCGGGCATGTGTTCGTCGAAGATCGCCATCGCCACCGGAATCAGCGCCGGGTGTGCCACCCAGGTACCGTCGTGGCCGGCAGTGACCTCGCGCAGCTTGTCGGCGCGCACACGGGCCATCGCCTGCTCGTTGGCAGCGGCATCGTTGTTGATGGGAATCTGCGCGGCCATGCCGCCCATCGCATGCGCACCACGGCGATGGCAGGTCTGGATCAGCAGCTCCGAATACGCCTTCAGGAACGGCTGGGTCATGGTCACCTGGCCGCGCTCGGGCAGCACGCGGTCGGCGTGGCGGCGGAAGGTCTTCAGGTACGAGAAGATGTAGTCCCAGCGCCCGCAGTTCAGGCCGACGATGCGGTCACGCAGCGCGTGCAGGATCTCGTCCATCTCGAACACCGCCGGCAGCGTTTCGATCAGCACGGTCACCTTGATCTGGCCGTGCGGCAGGCCGAGCATGCCTTCGATGTGCGACAGCGCGGTCTCCCACAGCGCCGCCTCTTCCATGCTCTGCAGCTTGGGCAGGTAGAAGTACGGGCCGCGGTCCTTCGCCTGCAGGGTGCGGGCGTTGTGGAAGGCGAACACCGCCGCGTCGAACAGGCCACCAGCGATGAACTGGCCATCGATGCGCACGTGCTTCTCGTCCAGGTGCCAGCCACGCGGGCGCACGATCAGCACCGCCTGTTCGTCGAACGGGCGCAAGGTGTAGTGCTTGCCGGCCTTCCCGTTGGATGCCGGTGCGGTGTACTCGAGATCGCCACGCACCGCGGCGGCCAGCGACTGCTGCCCGGCCAGCAGGTTGCGCCAGGTCGGCGAGGTCGAATCCTCGAAGTCGGCCATGAACACCTTGGCGCCGGAGTTCAGCGCGTTGATGACCATCTTCGGGTCGGTCGGGCCGGTGATCTCAACGCGGCGGTCCTGCAGCGCGGCCGGCAGCGGGGCAACACGCCAGTCGCCGCTGCGGATCGCGGCGGTGTCCTCGCGGAAGTCCGGCAGGCCGCCCTGGTCGAAGAACGCCTGGCGCACGCGGCGTGCCTGCAGCCGTGCCTGCCGGCCCGGTTCCACCGCACGGTGCAGCGACACCAGCAGGGCCAGCAGCGGCGCCGGCAGCAGGGTGTCCTGGCCGGCCACGCGGGTCGCCAGGGCGATGCCGGGGGTGGCCTTGGCGGCGGGGGTGGGAACAGCGGAAGCGACGGCGGACATGGGGCGACTCCAGCGGTGGGGGAACGTCTCCACGGTGCCGCCGGGATCGAGTATTTGGCAAAACAGTTTTTGCAATGCTCTACATAAATTGTGCTAATACTTGTGACGCCATGACCACGCGCCCTTCGCCAAGCCCTCGTTTTTCCTACAAATCCGACCGGTTGAAACCGCTGCGCGCGTTCTGCCAGACCGTGCGCCTGGGCTCGGTCTCACGGGCGGCTGAGGCGCTTTTCGTCAGCCAGCCGGCCATCAGCCTGCAGTTGCAGGCCTTGGAGCGAGAGCTGGGGGTGCCGTTGTTCGAGCGCAGCGGGCGCCGCCTGGTGCCCAGCCGCGAGGGCCAGCTGCTCTACGAGATGGCACAGCCGCTGGTGGAGAACCTGGATGGGCTGGAGGCGCGTTTCCGCGACAAGGTGCGCGGCCTGGACGCGGGCGAGCTGAACATCGCCGCCAACAGTTCAACCATCCTGTACTTGCTGCCGAAGATCGTCGAACGCTTCCGCCTGCACCATCCGGACGTGCGCCTGACCCTGCACAACGCGATCAGCGCCGACGGCACCGACCTGCTGCGCGAGGATGCCGCCGACCTGGCGATCGGCTCGATGACTGATGTGCCGGCCGATCTCAGCTACGCACCGGCATACCGTTTCGAGCAGGTGCTGATCGCGCCGCACGACCATCCGCTGGCCAGCGGTGGCGAGCTGGAGCTGGCCGACATTGCGCGCTATCCGCTGGTGCTGCCGCCGAAGCGGCAGATCACCTACCGGCTGGTCGACCAGGTGTTCCAGCGCCACCGCATCGCCTACACCGTGGCGCTGGAAGTGGGCGGCTGGGAGGTGATCAAGCAGTACGTGGCGATGGGCATGGGCATTTCCATCGTGCCGGCGCTGTGCCTGAACGAGGCCGACCGCGAGCGGCTGGCGGCGCGGTCGATGAAGCGCTGGTTCCCGGAACGCAGTTACGGGGTGATCGTGCGGCGTGGCAAGGCGTTGTCGGCGCAGGCGCGGGCGTTCATCGAGCTGATCCAGCCGGAGTTGTTCAGTCCGCGCGATTACGACCAGAGCGGGCATTCCGAGCGGTGAGGGGTGTTCGGCAGGGCTGCGCCCTGCACCCGTAGAGGCCGAAGCAACGGCAACGTCAAAAGCGGGCTATCCGTGGATGGCGGGACGGTGTGGGTGGTCAGGACACGCCGTAAACCCATCCATGGGGGCTCGATGGCGCCATCCATGGCGCCAACGGTCCTGCCCACCCACACCGCCCCGCCTCTGACAGATTCCCGCGATCTGTCGGGGTCGGATCCCGTTGCTGCGCAACGGGCTCTGACCCCATTTCCGGCTGGCGATGAATAAACTGGCCCCATGTCCATCGAACTCCGCCATCTGCGTTACTTCCTTGCCGTTGCCGATACGCTGCACTTCGGACAGGCGGCGGAGCGGTTGGGTATGTCGCAGCCGCCGCTCAGCCAGCAGATCCGCCAGCTGGAAGATCTGATCGGTGCGCGCCTGTTCGTGCGCAGCCATCGTCGTGTGCAGCTGACGCCTGCCGGTGAGCTGCTGCAGGAACGTGCACGCGCCATCGTGCAGCAGGTGGAAACGGCGGTGGACGAGGTGCAGCGCGCGCAGCGCGGCGAGCAGGGTGAGCTGCGTATCGGGCTGACCCGCGCCACGCCGCTGTCGCCGCAGATTCCGCGTTCGATCCTGCGCTACCGCCAGCAGTACCCGCAGGTGCGGCTGCAGCTGAGCGAGATGAACACCCTGCAGCAGATCGATGCGCTGCTCGATGGCAGCCTGGACGTGGGCATCATCCGCAAGCGCGCGTTGCCGCCGGAACTGGTGGCGCACAGCCTGTTCGTCGATCCGCTGGCGTTGATCGTGCATGCCGATCACCCTGCCCTGCGCAGGCTCTCGAAACAGGGCACGCTGTCGCTGCGCGACTTCGCGCAGGAGCCGTTCGTAGCATTCCGGCGCAGTGCCGGTGCGGGCATCCATGACCACATGATCGCGTTGTGTGCGGCGGCGGGCTTCACCCCGCGTATCGTGCAGGAGGCCGGTGAGGCGTCAACGCTGATCAGTCTGGCCGCTGCTGGCCTGGGTGCGGCGATCCTGCCGTCGTCCTGCGATCACATCCGGGTGGAAGGCGCGCGCTTCGTAGCGCTGGCCGATGCCGGTGCGCATTCGGAAGTGCAGCTGGCGTGGCATCGCGAGGGTGTGACGCCGCTGATCCGCAATTTTGCTGGTCTGCTGCGCGAGGCGTTCGCGGAAGGGTGAGGTGCAACCCACCCGGTAGCGGCCAACCTTGGTTGGCCCACGGCCACGGCGCCGACCAAGGTCGGCATCTACCAGAGCAGGTTCACGCCGTCACCGGCTGAGGGGCGCGCTGCTGCAGCGCCCAGACGATGCCACCGCCGATCAGGGTCAGCACGGCGGCGAACAGGCACACGCCCAGCCAATCCCACGCTGCATAGGCCAGGCCGCCTACACCACCGAGCACGCTCGAACCCAGGTAGTAGGCGAACAGGTACAGCGCCGAGGCTTCGGCGCGCATCGCGCCAGCGCGGCTGCCGACCCAGCTGCTGGCCACCGAGTGACCGCCGAAGAAGCCGAACGTCACCAGCGCGATACCGAGTGCCATCGTGCTCAGCCACGGCATCGCCAACAGCACGATGCCGGCACCAATCAGTGCGAACGAGATCGACAGGATGCGACCGCGCCCGTAGCGCGTGGCCTGCTGGCCCATCCACGCCGAACTGAAGGTACCAACCAGGTATACGCTGAAGATCAGCCCCACCACGGTCTGGCTGAGGTGGTACGGCGGCGCCAGCAGGTGATAGCCGAGATAGTTGTAGAGGGTGACGAACACGCCCATCAGCACGAACGAGGTAGCGAACAGCCACGGCAGGCCCGGGTCGGCGAACAGCGTGCGCCAGCGCGACGGCAATTGGCGCAGGCCATCGCGGCGCGGGTGGAAGTGGCGCGACGGCGGCAGCTGCAGCCAGAGCAGGACGGTACTGGCGATGGCGATGATCGAGACGACGCCGATGCCCCAGCGCCAGCCCCAGTGGTCGGCGATGATGCCGGCCAGCAGGCGCCCGCTCATGCCACCGATGGCGTTGCCGCCGATGTACAGGCCCATCGCCAGGCCCAGCGCGCGGCTGTCCATTTCCTCGACCAGGTAGGTCATCGCCACTGCCGGCACGCCGCTCAACGCCAGGCCGAGCAGGGTGCGCAGTACCAGCAGCGTGGTCCAGTCATCCACCAGTGCCGTGCACAGCGACAGCGTGGCCGAGGCCAGCAGCGCGGCGATCATCATCGGGCGGCGGCCAACCGCGTCGGAGAGCAGGCCGGCCAGCAGCATCGCCACTGCCAGCGTGCCGGTGGTCAACGACAGCGACATCGCGCTGCCGGCGGCGGACACACCGAAATGACGGCTGAACTCCGGCAGCAGCGGCTGCACGGTGTACAGCAGGCCGAAGGTGGAAAAGCCGGCCAGGAACAGCGCCAGCGCGGTGCGGCGGAAGGCTGGCGTGCCCTGCTGGATGCGGGTCTCGGCGATGGGATCGACAGTGGGGGGGCGGCGTTCGACGGCCGCCGCGGTTTCGCCAGTCATGGGATCGATGGGCCGGTGGGGCGGCCAAGCGTGGGAGGGAACGGGCCTCAGACTAGGCCCGTCGATCCAGTCGATCCATAACCTGGTAGGTCAGGATTGATACATAAGAAGTATCAATTCAGCTTACAGACGCTGCCACTCGAAACCGTCGCCACGACGGTAGTACACCGCCACGGCGCGGCCGTAGAGCTTGTCGGCGTCAACGAAGCCGAAGAAGCGACCGTCGAAGCTGTTGCCACGGTGGTCACCCAGCACCAGTACCTTGCCGGCCGGCACCACCAGGTCAGCGATGTCCGGGCCGCCGCCCATGTCCAGGTCGAGGCTGGCATGGCGGTCGCCGAAGGCCTCCACGTCCTGCAGGTCGCCAATCTGCAGCGGCTGGCCGTTGATGCTCAGATGGCCTTCGCGCAGCTGCACATGATCACCGGCCACTGCAGCCACGCGCTTGATCAGGCGGGTGCCGTCGGCCGGTGAATCGAACACCGCCACTTCACCGCGCTGCGGAACGCCGGTCGACATCAGTTCCTTGCCGGTGAACGGCAGGCGCAGGCCATAGGCGCGCATGTCCACCACCACCCGATCGCCGGGCTGCAGGGTCGGCTGCATCGAGCCGCTGGGCACCACGTAGTGGTTGGCGAGGGTATCGCGGGCGGCGGCGAGCAGGCCAAGCATCACCAGCAGCGGCAGCGCCTCCTTCTTCAGCCAGGCCAGCGCGCGTTCGGAAAAGGGAGGACGGGCAACAGCATCCATGACAGGCTCCGGGTGGTTGGTAGCGGTATCAGACCACATGCGGGCGCAGGAGGTTCCCGCGCCTGGAACCTGTAGAGCCGAGCCCATGCCCGGCTTGCTCTTGTAGCGTCGAGCTTGCTCGACTGAGGCGCAGAGCAGTCGAGCAAGCTCGACTCTACGTAACGGCAGCCGAGCATGGGCTCGGCTCTACAATACGGGTTACGCAGGTTTTACGCGCCGGCCCGGCCGCGGGCATCGCACCTTTACGGGCAGCACGCGCATCGTGTGCCCACCGCGCCACAGGGCGCATTCCGCAAGGTGTTGTATGACCCTCCTGGTGATCCGCCACGCGTCTTCGTCGGCGCCGCGCCCGCAGCTGCCGGCGCAGCTGAGCGGCCATCGCGTGCTGTGCAGCGACTGCGCCAGCCTGTCCGAAGTGCGCCAGTGCCTGTGCCAGCCGCAGGCGCGCTCGGCCGACTGGGTACTGCTGGATGTCGGCGCCGCCGACGAGGCGCAATGGCAGGCCGAAGGTGGCGCGCTGCAGGCGGCGCTGGAACGGCTGCCGGCGCAGTACATCGAGCTGCAGGCCCCCAGCGAGCCCGGCTTGGATGCACGCCTGCGCCTGCAGCATGGCCCCACCGCGGTGGTGGTGGACCAGCGCAGCCAGCAGGCCGGGTATCCATTGTCGCTGGCCATTGTCGGCCGCCGTCTGGCACAGGAGGGCTGAGCCATGTCGATCTTCATCATCCGTGGCCCGGAAGCGGCCGGTGCCCTGATCCGCACCGCGATGCCGCTGCCGGCACCGGTCCTGAAGTCACTGGTGCATCGCGCGATCGACGCCGGTACCAGCGTGGCGATCCGTGCCTGTGGTTCGGAACAGGAACTGCTGGACGCCCTGCGCGTGGCCGACCACAGCCGCGGCGAGGTGACCCTGCTTGACCCGGGTGCATGTGCCAACAGCCTGCGCCTGCAGCGCCTGCTGCCCTACCTGCACAACGCCTATGTGGAAGTGCATGACGACGGTGCAGTGGCCGAGCCGTGCCTGCCGGCGGGTGTCGGTCAGCGGCTGGGCATCGCTGCTGGGTATGGCGCGCAGAGTTATGTGCTGGCGCTGGATATCGCGCTCGATCACCTGGGCCTGGCCGAGCAGGCGAACCGGGTGCACGTGGGGACGTAAGCCGCTTGTGTAGAGTCGAGCTTGCTCGACTGGCTTTTCGTGGAAAGACCGTCGAGCAAGCTCGACGCTACACAAAGAAAAACGGCGGGGTTGCCCCCGCCGTTTTCTGTTTCTTATTTCAGCCCGCGGAACTTCAGCAGCGGTTCCACCGACGGGTCCTTGCCGCGGAAATCGCGGTACAGGGTCGACAGCTCCACGCTGTTGCCGCGCGAGAGGATCTTGTCGCGGAACTCCTGGCCGTTGGCCGCGGTCAGGCCACCGTGTTCGGTGAACCACTGGTAGGCGTCATGGTCCAGCACTTCGGCCCAGAAGTAGGCGTAGTAACCGGCCGAGTAACCGCCACCCCAGATGTGATCGAAGTAGGTGGTGCGGTAGCGCGGCGGCACCTGCGGCAGGTCGACCTTGAACTTCTTCAGCGCGCTGGCTTCAAAGGCGCCGACATCCTGCAGCGGCGCATCGGCCTTCTGCGTGTGCCAGGCCAGGTCGAGCAGTGCGGCCGACAGGTACTCGGTGGTCGCGTAGCCCTGGTTGAAGCTGCGTGCCTTGAGGATCTTGTCGACCAGTTCCTGCGGCATCGCCTCGCCGGTCTTGTAGTGCTTGGCGTAGTTGGCGAACACCTTCGGATCCAGCGCCCAGTGCTCGTTGAACTGCGACGGGAACTCGACGAAATCACGCGAGGTGGCGGTACCGGCGATCGACGGGTACTTCACGTTCGAGAACATGCCGTGCAGCGCATGGCCGAACTCATGGAACATGGTGGTGACGTCGTCGAAGCTGATCAGCGCAGGCTGGCCGGCGGCCGGCTTGGTGAAGTTGCAGACGTTGTAGACCACCGGCTTGGCACCGGTCAGGCCGTCCTGCTCGACGAACACGTCCATCCAGGCACCGCCGGACTTGCTGTCACGCTTGAAGTAGTCGGTGTAGAACAGGGCCAGCGAGGTGCCGTCCTTGTCGAACACTTCGTACACCTTCATGTCCGGGTTGTAGGTCGGAATGTCGGTACGCGGCTTGAAGGTGATGCCGTACAGCTGGGTGGCGGCGTAGAAGACGCCGTTCTGCAGCACGTTGTCCAGTTCGAAGTACGGCTTGATCTGCGACTCGTCCAGATCGTACTTGGCCTTGCGCACCTGCTCGGCGTAGAAGTCCCAGTCCGAGGCAGCGACCTGGAAACCACCCTTCTGCGCGTCGATCACCTTCTGGATCTCGCCGGCCTCGGCGCGCGCCTTGGCGGTGGCGGCCGGCACGGTGTCGGTCAGCAGCTTGAGCGCGGCGGCCGGGGTCTTGGCCATCTGGTCGCCCAGCTGGTAGTCGGCGAAGGTGTCGAAGCCGAGCAGCTTGGCCTTCTGCGCACGCAGCTGGGCCAGGCGCTGCACGGTCTGCCGGGTGTCGTTGGCATCGCCACGCTCGGCGCGGGTTTCCGAAGCCTTCAGCACGGCGGCACGCTGGTCGCGGTCGCTCAGCGAGCCGAGCACCGGCTGCTGGGTGGTGTTCTGCAGCGGCAGCAGGAATTTGCCATCCAGCTTGCGATCCTTGGCTGCATTGGCGGCATTGTTGATCGCATTCTCGTCCAGGCCGGCCAGCTTGGCCTTGTCGTCGACGACAACGGCCGCAGCGGCGGTGGCCGCCACCAGGCGGGTGTGGAACTGGGTAGAAAGGGTGGTTTCTTCCACGTTGAGCTTGCGCAGGCTCGCCTTGTCGGCGTCGGACAGCTGCGCACCGGCGCGCACCAGGCCATCGTAGTAGTGCTCGACCAGGCGCTTCTGCACCGGGTCCAGCTCCAGCGTGTCACGCTGGTCGTACAGCGACTTCACACGCGCGAACAGCTTCGGATCGAGATTGATCTCGTCCTGGTGCGCGGCCAGCTTCGGCGCCACGTCTTCCTGGATCTTCTGGCGCGCATCGTTGGTATCGGCCTGGACCAGGCCGAAGAAGATGCGCGACACGCGGTTCAGCGTCTCGCCGCTGCGCTCCATCGCCACGATGGTGTTGTCGAAGGTGGCCGGCTCGCTGCTGTCAGCGATCTTGCGCACGTCGGCCAGGTGCTGGCGCATGCCTTCTTCGAACGCCGGCAGGTAGTCGCTGTCCTTGATCTTGTCGAACTGCGGCGCCTGGAACGGCAGCGTGCTGGCGCTCAGCAGCGGATTGGTGGAGGCTTCGGCCGGCTGCTGGGCCGGGGCTTTCTGGGCATCGGACACGGGGGTGGACTCCTTGCCGGAACAGGCCGCCAGCGCCAGGCTGATGGCGGCGGCCAGGACTACGGTACGCGACATGTAAAACACTCCTTGGGCAGACGGTACGGGATACCAGCCCTCCACCCTACTCCTGTCGCGCTCGCCCGGCATGTGCCGGACGTGGCGTCTATGCGGCAGCCTGCGGCCGGCTCAGACCGTACCGCGGGTCTTGCCGATCCAGGGCCGGTAGAACTCGCGGATGGCCGCCATGTCGGCGGCGTCATCGCCGGTCGGCGTGAACAGCGGGCCGATGCCGATGGTCTTCTCCGGGTAGTGGAAATACGCGGCCAGGATCGGCACGTCGGCCATCCGCGCGATCTTCAGGAAGCCGGCCTTCCAGTCCTTCACCGCCTTGCGGGTGCCCTCGGGCGTAATGGCGAACCACATCTTCTCGTTGTTGCGCAGCAGGTCCACGGCCTGGCCGACGGTGCCCTGCGGCGAGCTTCGGTCCAGCGGGATCACGCCCAGCTTGTGCAGCAGCGGGCCGAGCGGCCACCAGAACAGCGATGCCTTGCCCAGCACCTTCACCTTCATGCCCAGCGCAATCTTCGCGGCCATGCCCCACAGGCCATCCCAGTTGGACGAATGCGGGGCGATGATGAAGACCAGCCTGGGGATGTCAGGCAGGGTACCGGTCACCTTCCAGCCGCCCATGCGCAGGGTGCAGCGCGCCAGCCAGCGCAGGAAGGCGTTGGGTTTGACCTGCGGCATCTGCGGCGGCACGGCCGGCAGCAACGAAGTCGGGTTGTTCAAGCAATCACTCCCAGTCACGTGATGAGCGCCCGCGCTTGATCTGCGCGCGCCCGCGTTTGGCGTCCAGACGACGCAGTTTCGACCCGAGGGTCGGCTTGGTGGCCTTGCGCGGCTTGGGCACGCTCAGCCCGGCCTGGATGAAGGCCGCCAGCCGATCGCGCGCATCCTCGCGATTGCGATCCTGGGTCCGGAAACGTTGCGCGTCGATGACCAGCACGCCTTCGCCGGTCATGCGCCGGTCACGCCGCGCCAGCAGGCGCGCGCGCAACGGTTCGGGCAACGAGGGCGAGTTGGCCACATCGAAACGTAGTTCCACCGCGGTGGAGACCTTGTTGACGTTCTGGCCACCGGCGCCACTGGCACGCACGAACCGCTCGACGATCTCGCCGTCGGGGATTTCAAGCTGCGCGCTGATGGTGACCGGTCCACTGCCCATCCGCGCATTGTAGCGGCAGCCACGTGCCGGAGTGCGGCATCGCGCCCCGTATGCCGCCGATCAGGTACCGAACACGCCGCCTTCGCCTTGGCTGCGGGTATGCTGGCCGTCCCATGTACTGCAGGAAGCCCCGCATGACCCGCACCGCACCCGCCCTGCCGTCCCTGCTGCGCCGCGCCGCCCTGCTGCTGGCGCTGGCCGTGGCCAGCGTTCCGGCCCTGGCCGCGCCGCCGACCGATGGCGACATCAACCGCCTGCTGTCGGCCTCGCGCGCGCAGAGCATGATCGACACCATGCTGCCGCAGATCGAGGCGATGCAGCAGCAGCAGTTCCAGCAGGTGGCCGCGCAGCGCCAGCTCAACGCCCAGCAGCAGGAGCAGCTGAAGCGGATCCAGGCGCGGACCAGCCAGACCCTGCGCCAGGCCCTGTCCTGGCAGCAGCTGCGGCCGATGTACGTGGACCTGTACAAGAAGACCTTCAGCAAGGAAGACGTGCTGGCGATGGCCGAGTTCTACGAGAGCGCGGCCGGCCAGAGCCTGTTGGACAAGACCCCGGCGCTGATGCAGAACGTGATGGTGGCGATCCAGGCGCGCATGCAGCCGCTGTTCGCGGACCTGCAGAAGGATCTGGAAGCGATCGTCAACGAGCCGGAAAAGAAATGAGGTAGTGCCGGCCGCTGGCCGGCTCCCCAGTACATCTGGAATCGCGTAGCTGCCGGCCAGCGGCCGGCACGACCGTCAAACGGTATCCACCCGCCAGCCGAACAGGTCCAGCGCCTTCTGGAACCCGCCGTCCAACGGCGCACGCACGTCCACCGTGCCACCGTCCGGATGCGGGAAGCGCAGGCGCTCGGCGTGCAGCAGCATGCGGTGCACGCCCTGCATGCGGAAGATGCGGTTGTGGCGACCATCGCCGTGGCTGGTGTCGCCGATCATGTGATGCGAGAGGTGCTTGAGGTGTCGGCGGATCTGCCGGAAGCGTCCGGTCTGCGGCTGGCAGCGCAGCAGTGCGTAGCGCGAGCTGGTGAATTCACCGACCGGCACCGACAGCTCGCCGGTGGCCAGGCGCTGGAAGTCGGTGATCGCCGGCTTTTTCACCGGCTTGCCCGGGCCGCCGTCCAGATCATGATCGACCTGCCAGGTGAGCTCGGCCGGCCAGCCCCGGCAGACCGTCAGGTAGTCCTTCAGCACTTCGCCGCCCATCAGGGCCTTGCCCAGCGCACTGGCGGTATCGCGGTCGAAGGCCAGCAGCAGGCAGCCACTGGTGGCCCGGTCCAGGCGATGCACGAGGAAGATCGGGCGGCCCAGCTGCTCGCGCAGGCGGTCGGCCAGGAAGTCGTCTTCGCCACGGGCCAGCTTGCTGTCGTGGACCATCAGCCCGGCAGGCTTGTTGACCACGGCCAGGCGCTCATCCAGGTGCAGCAGCTGCAGGGGCGCGGTGTCGGTCTCGACCGCGGCGAGGGTATCGGGTTCGGTGCTCACGGCAGGATTATCGGGGCTGGGCACTGAATGGGGTAGAGCCGGCCGCTGGCCGGCTGTCTCCGGGCAGTCGGATGGCTGCGGTTGCCGGCCAGCGGCCGGCAACAGCGTGCCAACCAAGGTTGGCACCTACCTGTAGAGCGGTCAGGCGCTGCGCACGGCCAGCAGCTCGCCATTGCCCACCGGCACCAGGCTGGTGCTGAAGTCCGGATCAGCGTCCAGCAGCGCACGCAGCGGCTCCATCTGTCCTGCATGCGAAGTGGCGTTGTCCACCACCAGCAGGCCACCGGGACGCAGCACGCGGCGCAGCTGCGGCCACCAGCCGGCGTACTGCCCGCGGTCCGAATCGAGGAACAGCAGGTCGATGCAGGCATCGGCGGCCTGCGCCAGCCAGAGCCCGGCATCGCCATGGACCAGGCTGATGCGATCACCCAGGCCACTCCGTGCAAACGTGGCTCGCGCCATCGCCACCTTGTCGTCGGCGTACTCCAGCGTGGTCACGTGGCCGTCGATGGCTGTGGCTGCCTCGGCCAGCCACAGCGTGGAATAGCCGTTGGACGTACCGATTTCCAGCACCCGGCGAGCGTTGCCGAAGCGCACCAGCACCGACAGGAATTCACCGGTGTCGGGCGTGATGTTGAGCATGCGTCGGCCGCGCTCGCTTTCGCGTGCGTCGTTGTCGGCGCCGAAGCGGATCAGTTCGTCCTTGAGTGCCTGCAGCATGGGGCCTACTTCCACCACGCGCGCAGCAGCGCCACTGCGCCGAGCGCACCGGACAGCCAGCTCCACGCCGGCACGTCGCCCCAGTACCAGCCCGGCGGCTGCAGCACATACATCAGTGCAGCGATGGCCAGCAGGCCGACACCGGTGATCGCGCCGACCGCATGCTTCTGCAGGCGCTGCACGCTGGCATCCAGTGCGGCCAGGTCGCGCGAACGCATCGACAGTTCGTGGCGGCCTTCCACCTGCTGGGTCAGCCAGGCGTGCACCAGGCGCGGCATGTCCGGCGCATGGGTCATGATTTCCGGTAGGCGCTTGCCGATCTCGCGTACCACCCGGCGCGGGCTGTAACGCTCGCGCAGGATCTTCGCCAGCACCGGCTTGGCCACCGCCCAGATGTCGATCTGCGGGTCGAGCTGGCGGCCGACGCCTTCGATGTTCAGCAGGGTCTTCTGCAGCAGGATCAGCTGCGGCTGCAGGGTCAGCTGGTAACGCTGGGCCACGCGGAACAGCTTCATCAGCACTTCGGCCAGCGAGATCTGCGACAGCGGCCGGGTGAAGTACGGCTCGCACACCGAACGCACGGCGGCCTCGAGGTCATCGATGCGCACGTTGTCCGGCATCCAGCGCGCCTGCACGTGCAGTTCGGCGATGCGGCGGTAATCGCGGTTGAAGATGGCCATGAAGTTCTCGGCCAGGTAGTACTGATCTTCCTGCGAGAGCTGGCCCATGATGCCGAAGTCCAGCGCGATGAAACGCGGGTTGGCGCGGCGCGCCGGATCGGTGTCGACCCAGATGTTGCCGGCGTGCGCATCGGCGTGGAAGAAGTTGTCGCGGAACACCTGGGTGTAGAACACCCGCACGCCCTTGGCGGCCAGCGCCTTGCGGTCGATGCCGGCCTTGTCCAGTGCGGCGATGTCATCGGACGGGATGCCCCACACGCGTTCCAGGGTCAGTGCCCGCTCGGCGGTGTGGCTCCAGATCACTTCCGGCACGTACAGATCGTCGCTGTTTTCCCAGAAGCGGCGCAGCACGCTGGCATTGGCGCCTTCGCGCTGCAGGTCCAGCTCGGCAGCCAGGGTGTTCTCGACTTCGGCCACCACTTCGCGCGGGCGGATCTTGTCGGCGCGCGGGTGGGTGCGCTCGACCAGGGCAGCCAGCGAATTGAGCAACGCGATATCGGCGTCGATCTGCTTCTCGATGCCCGGGCGCAGCACCTTGACCACCACCTGGCGGCCATCGGCCAGCGTGGCTGCGTGCACCTGCGCGATCGAGGCCGAGGCCAGCGGTTCGGTATCGAAGCTGGCGAAGGCCTCGCTGACCGGCAGGCCCAGCGCTTCCTCGACGATGCGACGCGCGGTCTCACCATCGAACGGCTTGACCCGGTCCTGCAGCAGGGTCAGTTCATTGGCCACATCCGGCGGCACCAGGTCGCGGCGGGTGGACAGGATCTGGCCGAACTTGACGAAGATCGGGCCCAGATCCTGCAGTGCCAGGCGCAGGCGTGCACCGCGCGACTGAGCAGCGATGTCGGCCGAGGCGCGCGGCACGAACGGCTTGGCCAGGCGCAGCCAGCGCTCGGCGGGAGTGCCCTGCAACAGGTCGTCGAGGCGGTAACGCAGGATCACCCGGCCGATGCGGCTGGCACGCAGCACGGCCTTCATGCGGCACCCCGCAGACGCTGCACACGGGCACCGAGGCGTTCGACGTCATCGCGCAGCACGTCCACATCGTCGTGGAAGGCATCCAGCTCGGCGCGCGGCACCACGTCACGCGATTCCTCGGTGATGAACTCGGCGGCGCTGTGGGCCAGGTCGATCGCGCCCTGGCGCGCGTGCTGAAGGGCACCGCGCAGGGTGTTGGCCACCTGCACGCCCAGCACCTCGCCGAACACGCTGACGAAGGGCTGCTGCCAGTCCGGGTCGAAGCCCTTGGCGAGCTGCTGCAGGCGACGCGCCAGTTCGGCATCACCGGCCACGCGCACGCGACCCTTGCCGTTGTTGTCGCCGCGCCGTGCGTTGGCCAGCAGCGGCAGCTGCGCCAGCACGCCGGCCAGGCTGCTGCGCACGGCCAGGTCGGCTTCCTGCGCGTCCACCGGGCCGACCCGCACTGCATCACCGTCGACGCTGATGCGCATGGCCAGCGACGGCGCTTCCAGGGTCAGGTCGATGTGCCGGCCATCCAGACTGGCCAGCGCGTGGCGGGTATCCGGATCCAGCGCCAGCGCGCGGTTCAGGGCGATCTGCAGGGCGCGGCCAGCGACCGGCTTGAGGGACTTGAGCAGGGAGAGAGCCATGTGCGCATTCTACCTGCGTGGGTGGGGAGCTTGGGCCGGGCTGCCGCCCGGCACCCGCAGATGCCACTGCCAGAGCAACATCAAAGGCTGGCTTCCTGTGGAGAGGCGGGGTGGGTTCGGTTGCGGGGGCCGCTGCAAGTCCCCCTCCGGGGCCCGGCCCAGCCGCTGGCGGCTGTGCGTTCGGGCGCTTGCGAAGCAGTGCTTCGCAAGCAAAGCGCCCTCACCCATGTAAGCTCGGTCGCCGCATCCATGCGGCTCACGCCCCCGCAACCGGCCCCACCCCGCCTTCGACAGGTTCCTGCGATCTGCCGGAACGACTGGGGTCGGATCCCGTTGCTGCGCAACGGGCTCTGACCCCAATGCTGATGGCATCTCGCGTTGGTGGATGCCGACCTTGGTCGGCGCTGGGTTTCCGGGGGTGCCAACCAGGGTTGGCCGCTACTCGAGCCGGCCGCCAGGCGGTTCATCTGTGCCTCACCTGAGCGGCAATGGAAGGTTCATGCTGTACGGCCACGCAACGCACAGGACATCGCAACACCATGGCACGGACCCGGGTCGGCATCATCTTCGGGGGCAAGTCCTCCGAGCACGAAGTTTCGCTGCAGTCGGCGAAGAACATCCTCGATGCGCTTGATCGCGAGCGCTTCGAGCCGGTGCTGGTCGGTATCGACAAGCAGGGCCAGTGGCATCTGAGCCAGCCGGATACCTTCCTGATCAATGCCGATGATCCGTCGCGCATCGCGCTGCATCGGTCCGGTACGTCGCTGGCGGTGCGCCCGGGTGTGGAACAGGCACAGCTGCAGCCCTCCGATGCGGCCAGCGCGCTGGGCCAGATCGATGTGGTGCTGCCGATCGTGCACGGGCCGCTGGGCGAGGACGGTGCGCTGCAGGGGCTGCTGCGCATGGCCAACCTGCCCTTCGTCGGTTCGCCGGTGCTGGGCTCGGCGGTGGCGATGGACAAGGACGTGACCAAGCGCCTGCTGCGCGACGCCGGGCTGAAGGTTGCGCCGTGGCTGTGCATCAGGCGTCACCAGGCCGCTGACGTCGATGTCGATGCGGTGATCGCGCAGCTCGGCCTGCCGCTGTTCGTGAAGCCGGCAAACCAGGGTTCGTCGGTGGGTGTGAGCAAGGTCAAGGATGCAGCGGGCTTCGCCGCGGCACTGGCATTGGCGCTGCGCTACGACCACAAGGTGCTGGTCGAATCGGCGGTGGTCGGCCGTGAGATCGAGTGCGCGGTGCTGGGCAACGAACAGCCGCAGGCCAGCCTGTGCGGCGAGGTGGTGGTGCACGACGAGTTCTACGCCTACGACACCAAGTACATCAACGAGGATGGCGCCGAGGTGGTGGTGCCGGCGGACATCGATGCTGCAACCCAGGCACGTATCCAGCAGATCGCGCTGCGGGCCTACCAGGCGCTGGAGTGTGCGGGCATGGCGCGCGTGGATGTGTTCCTCACCGCAGACGGCGAGATCGTCATCAACGAGGTCAACACGCTGCCGGGCTTCACCCGCATCAGCATGTACCCGAAGCTGTGGGGCGCCAGCGGTGTGGACTACACCACGCTGATCACGCGCCTGATCGAACTGGCGCTGCAGCGCCATGAAGCCGATCGCGGATTGCACAGCGCCGTGTAGAGGCGCTCTGTGTCTCTGTAGAGTCGAGCCATGTTCGACTGCTTTTCATGAGTCGAGCATGGCTCGACTCT